>CAZMBU010000104.1:0-4208 GCA_964564565.1 uncultured Dehalococcoidia bacterium
ACTTTTTAGTGGTTTTAATTGGTCTTCAATAATTTCAAATGTCTCATTAGCATTTTCTAGGTAATTATACTCTCCAACACATAAAATTGGTTTGATATTATTTTCAAGGCAAGAAATAATTTTTTTTGTTATTATTTCATTTGTTTCGCCATTGATCCTTCTTTCGGAGTGTCCGATTATTGAATATTTAGAATAAGATTTGATTAAATTGGCAGATATTTCTCCTGTGTACGCACCTTCAGTTTCATGATGTGCGTTTTGTGCTCCCAGTTTCAACACAGATTTTTGAGTTTCGATTTTGTCTGAACAATAATTTAATAAGGTAAATGGGGGACAAAGTATTATTAAGTCATTGCCATTATAATTTTTGAATAAATTTACATATTTATCAATTAATTGAATGTTTCCATTCATTTTAAAATTAGCTATGTAGATATTATTATTCATATCAATTTTTATTCTGTATTATTGCATTTATCCCCGGGAGAGTTCCATTTTCTATATATTCCATGAAAGCACCTCCGCCTGTAGAAATATGGGAGATTTTATTTGTTGATATAAATTGATTAATTGCCTGGACAGTAGATCCTCCTCCTGCCACACTATATGCATTATTGTTTTCAGCTATAGCTCTCGCTATAGCTGAAGTTCCTTTATTTGAATCAGGGTTTTCAAATATTCCCATTGGGCCATTCCATAATATATAAGAGCAATTTTTAATTGAATTTGAATAAAAATCAATTGTTTTAGGGCCAATATCTACTATATTATCCTCAGTTAAAACTTCATTTAAATTTTTAATAATATATTTTGGTTTTAGATTTTCATTATTAATCATCACATCTTTTGGGATTAATATTTTGGTTTTATTATTATTTAAAATTTCATGAATTATATTATTTTTTTTAAGAGATACATTTTTTGAGTTTAGGTAGTGAGCAAATTCTTTAATCATACCACCCCCTATGGCTATACATTCAACCTTTCCAAGAAAATTATTTAATATTTGAATTTTATCTGAAATTTTTGCACCACCAAATATACATATTGAATTATTGCTTAATTGAGAGCTTTGATTTGATATGGAAATGAATTCTTTGTACATCATATATCCCATAAAACCCGGAATAAATTTAGGGATACCAGTGATTGAAGAATGATTTCTGTGAGATACAGCAAAAGCTTCGTTAATATATATATCTCCAAATGAAGATAGGTATTTGCTAAATTTATCAGAATAAGATTCTTCTTCAGGATTGAATCTGATATTTTCAAACATAATTATTTGATTTGATTTTATATCTGATATTGAGTTGTGAATAAAATCATCACTTTGATTTATATCAATTAAATGTATTTTATATTTGAGTATTAATTCAATAGAATCTATTATTTTTGCTAAAGAAAGATTTGGGTCAGGTTTTCCTTTGGGTCTTCCCATATGGGATATTAGTATTACTTTTGCTTTTTTTAAAATTAAAAAATCAATAGTCTTTTTTACTGTTTTAATTCTTGTGTCATCTAATAGTTCGTTTTCATCAGATAGAGGCACATTAAAATCAACTCGGACTATACATTTTTTGTTTTCAAGGTTTACAGGTTTCAAATTTTCAATAAAAATATCTTTCAAATTATTCATAACAATCGAATCTCATTTAAATGATTTTTAAGGTCAGATGTTTGATTGTCTAATTTACTTATATTATTAATTATTTTTTCTGACAATTTTTTAATTTCTATTTCATATAAACCACTTGATTTAGATGAATAAAATAATTCATTTAGGTATTTCATATCTTCAAATTCAATCATTCTTTTCATGTATATTGTACCTAGTTTTTTTTGGTGTTCTAATGAATCTTTATATTCATCAAATAAGTAACTAATTGGAAAAATTTTCTTTTTATTTAAAATTTCATTTTCAAGTTGAGAAAATGTTTGATTGATATTCAGGGAATCAGATAATCTATTGAATCCTTTAAGATGATTCTTCAAAACATATAAATCACCTATGTTTTTGAACATGTTAATTAAGTCCAGGGTTTTTGGTGTTTTTTTAAATAATTCAGCTATGTATTGAAAAACAGTAATTTCTCTTAATGTATTTGTATTGATAACATCAGATAAGTTAATTTTATAATCTTCTGAATTTTTTAATTCTAAGAATTTTCCTTTGAACATATTATTACTTAATAAATCAAATTTTTGTAAGAGCTTTATTTTTGTATGATCATTTAAATTGTTTTCATCTAATATCATTAATCTAGACATACTATATAAGCAATCACCGGCATTAATTGCTTGAGCTGGGCCCCATTTCCACCATAAAGTATCTTTGTTGTTAATATTTGGGGTTCCCGCGCCAATCTCTTCATGGATAGATAAGCCTGATTTAAATAAGTATAAAGAACAGAATCCTATTTCTAATTTAATAGCATCAGATTCTTCAGATAAAATATTTGCTAGTTTTAAACCTATGGAAATTTCAGGATGGTACGTATTAATATTTTTTTCAGTTATGGAGTTATCTTTGTAATCAAATAATTGATAACAGATCATTTCTCCTAATCCAGGCTCTATTTTTTCAACTGATTCAAATAATTTTTTTGATATATTATTTAATTTAATTTCCAAAATTTCCCTTTTAAAAGTCTAAATTGTAAATATCTGTTTTATTTATGGCACCTTCTCTTATGATTTTTATTTTATCAGATGTAACATCTAAAATAGTTGAAGGCATTTTGTTTTCAACTTGATAATCTCCAAATACGAATATATCAACTTTTGTCCCAAGATCCTTGATTATTTCATAATTATCCAAACTGTGAGGTTTGCCTGATAAATTGGCACTAGTACCTGTAATCCCGCTTTTTATATTATTCATAATCTCTATTAAATCAGCATTATCAGGGATACGAAGTGCAATTGTATTGTTAGGGCCAGATATAAGATCGGATATTTCAGGTTTTTTATTTAAAATTAAAGTTAAAGGTCCTGGCATAAATGTGTTAATTATTTTTTTTATTTTACTATTTATATTTTTTGCATATATATTGAAATAATCTATATTTGGAACTAATACGGGCATACCTTGAGCTGCATCTCTTCCTTTGATTTTTAGAATTTTTTTCAAGCTGTTGGTATTTGAAGTAATACAACTAAGTGAATATATTGTATCTGTTGGTAAAATGGCTATTCCGCCATTAGAAAGAGTTTTGCAAATAATATTTTTAATATTTTTTAAAATTGTTTTTTTAATTTTATTGACCTAAGAGTATTTTTAAATGTAAGCTTTGTTAATGAAAGTAATAAATGATACTCAAAAAACATATAATACAGTAATTATATTAGATTATGGTTCTCAATATTCAAAACTTATTGCCAGAAGAGTTAGAGAATGTAATGTTTATTCTGAAATAATCAATCCGCATGTAGAGAAATCTGAATTAGAACACTTAAATATTAAAGGAATTATATTATCAGGTGGCCCTTCGGATATTAATAATTCTTCATCACCAAAAATCCCTAAATGGTTGTATGATTTCGATGTCCCTATTTTAGGTATATGTTACGGATTGCAGGCTATTATTTATAATGATGGTGGAGTAGTGTCTTCAGATTCAAATTTGGAAATGCAGAAATAAATTTAATTTCCCATAACGATCCATTATTTCAAAATTGTGATCAAAATTTCAATGTATGGATGAGTCACGGAGACTCTGTTAGTGAAATACCCAAATCTTTTGAACTTTTAGCCTCTACGGATTCTTGTAAATATGCTGCCGTTAAATTTAATAATATATATGGAATTCAATTTCATCCTGAAGTTGTACATACTCAGAATGGTAAACAAATAATTTCTAATTTTGTAAATGAGATTTGTAAAATCAAACCAGAGTGGACTTCATATAATTTTATTAATACAGCAATTGATCAAATTTCTAATCAAGTTGGTGATAATAAAGTTTTATGTGCTATTTCTGGTGGTGTTGATTCATCTGTTACAGCAGCTTTAATAAATAAAGCAATAAATGAAAATTTGATTTGTTTATTTGTTAATAATGGCTTACTTCGGAAAAATGAAGCTGACGAAGTAGTTAATAAATTTAAAGATGCAAATATAAAAGTGGAATATTTAGATGCAACAGAAATTTTTGTTTCAAATTTAAATACAGTAGTTGATCCTGAGCAAAAAAGAAAAATTATAG
>CAZMBU010000105.1:0-4185 GCA_964564565.1 uncultured Dehalococcoidia bacterium
ATAGCCATTTGCAACCATATCATAACAATAAGCTCTAATTTCTCCTGGATTATCTGTGACATTACTCAAATACTTCTCATGGGGCATTGTAAATGGATGGTGTGAAGAATCCCATTTTTGAGTATCTTCATTCCATTCAAATAATGGAAAATCTGTAATAAAGCAAAACTTTAACTCATTTTGATCATATAATTGCAAATCACGTCCCAATTTAGATCTTAAATTTCCTAATATTTCTAGAGTATTTTTATCTTTACCTGCAACCATTAAAATCATGTCACCATCTTGGGCTCCAGATGATTGAGCAAGTTTTTTTACAAAATTTTTATCCAAATATTTTTTTACTATACTTCTAAACTCAAAATCTGATTCTAAAACTATCCAAATTAATCCCGCACTACCTAATTCTTTAGAATAATTGACAATATCATCTATTTGACGTCTGGTAAATTCACTTCCTTTAGGCACTACCAATCCTTTTACAACTTCTCCTCTAGACACGGTGTCAGCTAGAACTTTAAATTGATTATCTTTACAAAAATCTGAAAAATCATTTATCTTCATTTCGTATCTTATATCAGGTTTATCAGTTCCATAAAGGTTCATTGATTCATCATAAGTAAGCCTGACAAAAGGAGAATTATATTTTTTGTTTGATCCTACTTTTTCCAACAGTCCTGTCATCATATGTTCAGTTAAAGAAAGTACATCATCTTGGTTAACAAAACTCATTTCAAGATCCAATTGTGTAAATTCAGGCTGTCTATCGGCTCTCGGATCCTCGTCTCTAAAACATTTTACTATTTGAAAATATTTATCTACTCCGGCAACCATTAGTAACTGCTTTAATTGCTGGGGTGATTGAGGTAAAGCATAAAATTGCCCAGGGTTATTTCTACTAGGAACAACAAAATCACGAGCACCTTCAGGCGTGCTTTTAATTAATATTGGTGTTTCAATTTCTAAAAATCCTCTTTCATCCAAATAATCTCTGATAAATTTAATTACATTGTGTCTTAAATTTAAAACATTATATTTTTGCGGCCTTCTTAAATCTAAATATCTGTATTTAAGTCTCAAAAATTCTTCAGTTTCTTCTTTAAAATCAGAAATTTCAAAAGGAAGAGTTTTAGATATATTAATAACCTCGTAGGATTTAGCAATCAATTCAATCTTTCCAGTATTTAAATTTAAATTCTGAGTACCTTCAGGACGTAGCTTCACTAATCCTTTTATTTTTATTATCCATTCAGATCTAAATTGGTTCCAATGAATTTCAGATGGTTTTAAATTTTCAGGATCAAAAACTACTTGAATTAAGCCAGTTCTATCCCTTAAGTCAATAAATAACAATCCTCCGTGATCTCTTCTCTTATTTATCCAACCTGAAATAGTAATCTCTTTATTTACTAAATCCTCAGTAGGGTCACCACAATAATAATCTCTATACAATATTTACCTCAAGTCAGGAAAATTATTTAAATCTCTGTCATACAAAATTCTGTTAACTAATAAATTTAAATTTATTAATGATTTCAAATCTATGTTATTAGTTAATGCTCTTTTAAACAATAATAATATAAATACTAATTCAAGTGAAATGATAACGTAAACATTCTCTACGATAAAAGGAATAAGAAAAATAAAAATTATAATTCCCAAAAATGTTGATAATGCATTATTTTTCCATAAAATATACTCAAAGAATTTAAGAATTGTAACTACAATAATTACTTCTTTCCACAATCCAAGAGCACAGATAATTCCCATTGAAATTAAAACTCCTCTACCACCCCGAAGTTTTTCAAATATACTAAACATATGAAAAAATACTATCAATATCAAACTCAAAGAATACATTAAATTATTTAAATGTAAATAATTTATAAAAAACAATGGTATAAATCCCTTACCCCAAAAATCAAACAGTCCAACAATAAGTGCAGGTTTCAAACCATATAAATTATAAATATTAGAAGCACCAGCATTCTTATAACCAATGTTATAAATATTTTTCCTATAATAATATGATGAAATCAAAGATGAAATATTAATATTACTAAATAAAATTAAAATAAAAATAAATAATATTTTAATTTCCAAGTCTATATTCTTGAATTAATTTGCAATTTCAATAGATCTAAGCTCTCTTATAACCATAACTTTAATTTGCCCTGGGTAAGTGAGGCTTTTTTCTAATTCGGAAACTATTTCTCTAGATAAAGATTGAGCTTTTGAATCATCAACGGTTTCAGGGTTAACAAATACTCTCAACTCTCTGCCTGCTTGAATAGCATAAGATTTTTCTACACCCTCATGATTATTTGCTATATTTTCGATTTCAGAAAGTCTTTTAACATAATTTTCTAAAGTATTATGCCTAGCCCCAGGCCTTGCAGCGCTAATAGCATCAGCAGAGGATACAATAAATCCTTCAACTGAGGAATGAGTATCATCATGGTGCTCTGCAATCATATCGCAAATATCATTATCAATTCCAAATTTTCTACATAGATCAGCTCCTACCTCTGCATGCGGTCCTTGAATTTTATGAGTTAAAGCTTTTCCAATATCATGTAAAAACCCTCCAGCTTTTGCTTTATATGGATCAGCTCCTATCTCAGCAGCAATTAAAGATGCTAACCATCCTGTTTCAATAGAATGTTGCAAAACATTTTCACCATAACTATATCTATAGTTCAATTCTCCAATAGTTTTTATTATTTCATTAGGTAATCCAGAAACACCAACATCTAAAGCTGCAGCTTGCCCTAATTTTATAATATTTTCTTCTAACTCAGATTTACACCTGCCAACTATTTCTTCAATTTTTGAAGGTTGAACCCTGCCATCTTTTATTAATTTTTCAATAGAAATTCGTGCCACTTCTCTTCTTATAGGATCAAAGGAAGATACTACAACCATTCCAGGAGTATCATCTATCAAAACATCAACACCTGTTGCAGCTTCAATAGCTCTTATATTCCGTCCTTCTCTACCTATTAATCTTCCTTTCATATCTTCATCAGGTAAAGAAACAGAACTGACACTTCTTTCTGAAACAACTTCTGAAGCTAATCTTTGTATTGAATCAGCTATAACTTTTCTAGCTATATCATTACTTTCAATTTTAATTTCATTTTCATAATTCAAGTAACGCTTTTGAATTTCTTCTTTACTTTGTATTTCAGCTTCTTCAATTAAAAGATTTTTTGCATCCTGTAGTGAAAGTTTTGTTATTTTTTCTAGTTCAACAACTTTTTGACTAGTAATATCATCTAAGCTTTGTTCTTTATTTTTTATTTTAGTTTCAAGATCAGAAATGTTTTTTTTCTGCACTTCAAGAGATTGTGTGATATTTTTAATCTGAATCTCTTTTTCATTAATTAATCTCTCAGACTTTTCAAGATCAAATTTTCTGCTATTTAACTCCTTCTCTGATTTAGAAACAATATTTAAAGCTTTTTCTTTTGATTCAATAAGAACTTGCGTTTCTTTTTTTAACGCATTCTCAATTATTAAATTGGCTTCTGTTCTTGATTCTTGAATTCTTTTATTATTTAAGTAAACAAGAAAAAGAAACCCTAATACTCCTAATAACAAACCCAAAACTATAGAAATGACAATATATAATATATCCATTTTGCCATCCTAATTTATGTAGTTATATTTAATTAAGATAATAGTAGTATTAGGAAAATATATAGTCAAGTTTTTTTTAATAATTTATAAATTAATAAAGATAATCATAAAAAACACAGTTTGGGACTATATATATATCATGCAATTTCATGTTATAATTTTCGTTCGAAAAAAATTATCAAACAATTTATCAATATTAATAATTATGAATATAAATACTTATGAATTAGCTTTAGTTACTTCACCTGAACTAAGGGCAGAAGAAATTGACGCTGTGATCTCTACCCTTGGAGATCTATTAAAAGAAAAAAAATCTAAACTAATTCATATTGACAAATGGGGTATAAAAAAACTCTCATACCCTATAGACAATTTCATTGAAGCATCTTATACATTCATAATATTTGAATCTCCACCATCAGATATAAAAGATATAAAACAATGGATTAATAATAATAATTCTATTCTAAGATATCTCTTAATCAAACTCACACATTCTGAATTAAAACTTAGAGAAGACAATTTATTAAACCTAACAGCAAA
>CAZMBU010000106.1:0-4185 GCA_964564565.1 uncultured Dehalococcoidia bacterium
AATTTCTAAAGCTGCCTTCAAATTGATAGGTCTTTCATAGTCAATATATTTCATTTGTATACCCCGAATATTTAAATTCTAAATAAATATTGTCAGCATTAAATCTAGATAAATACTAATGCATGTAGAAATTTATTATAAATAAATCAATTCTTTTTTGCACTCAGAATATATTAAAAACGTTCAAAAAGTACTAATATATGGTACATTATTTAAAATAGCAGAACATAGGAATAAAAAATTATGAAAAGTAGGACAGGTATAGAATTATTTTTATCGGCTCTCAAAGAATATAACATTGACCATATATTTGGTAATCCAGGGACTAGTGAAAGTGCAATTACAAACTCTTTATCTCTACCGGAACACAATGATTTCAAATATTTTCTAGCTGTACAGGAAGGTGTAGCAATGGGAATGGCTGACGGATGGGCAAGGGCAACTGGCAAAACTGCATTTGTGAATCTTCACATTGATAGCGGACTTGCAAATGGAATAAGTTTATTAATAAATGCTTTTTACGGCGGAGCACCTATAGTTTTAACTGCAGGAAATAAAGATATTAGAAAATTCAATTCTTATAGATCCAATTTAGTAAATATGGTTAAAGAATTTACAAAATGGTCAGCAGAAGTAACTCATATAGAACAATTACCCGAAATGACTATGAGGGCATTTAAAGAAGCATCAACTCCACCCACTGCGCCTACATTCTTATCAATATCTGCAAACGTGTTCGATGAACTAACAGATCTTGAAGTAATAAAACTTCCTCAAATTTCAAATAATTTCAGTCCTGATTTTAATTCAATAGAGATTTTATCAAATAAAATTATCGAGTCAGATAACCCCCTAATCATTTTAGGTGACAGAATTTCCCATTCTGATTCTTCAATTCAAGCAGTAGAATTTGCAGAACTTACAGGATCTAAAGTTTATGTTTCTTCAACAGCTGAGATTAATTTCCCGACTGATCACAAACAATATTTAGGTGCATTACCAAATCTTTTGCCACAGGCTAAAGAAATTATTGATAAACATGATTTAGTTATATCTATAGGCAGTAATGTTTTCGACGGATTTTTTTATATAAAAGGACAACTCTTTGGAAACAAAACCTACCATGCTCATATAGATTCTTCAGCTTCAGCAATAAGTAGAAACGAACAAACTAACCTAGGGATACTTTCTAGTCCAAATACTGCATTGAAATCTCTAATTGATAATGTAAATAGTAAAATTGACGGGGAAGCAAGAGAAAAAATATCTCTAAGAAAAAATGATATACACAAAGAATCAGAAAAGATATCATCTGCGAATAAACAAACTACCCAAGATAAATTTAATGATAATCCTATGAGCTCTTATAGGCTGTTTTCAGAACTCTCAGAAGTATTATCTGAAGATGTGATTATTATTGATGATTCAGTGTCTTCAAGACAGGCATTAATGGCAACAAATAATTTTAAACCAAAAAAATTATATGGTGAACGTGGCGGTGCAATAGGATGGGGTATGGGCGCAACCATGGGAGTTAAATTAGCTAACCCAGATAAAAATGTAATAGGAATTATAGGTGATGGCAGTGCAATGATGACTATGCAGGCTCTATGGACTGCAGCTAATAGTAAAATTCCTGTTATATATATTATTTGTAATAACAAATCTTACAGAGTATTAAAAACAAATATGCAAATTTACAAAAAAGAAATTTTAAAGGACAACAACCCTGACTCCAAATATTTTGCAATGGATTTTAATCCTTCATTCAATTTTGCTGAATTAGCAAATACTTTTGGTTTAAATGGTATTAAAATATCCGATCCTAACTTAATAAAAAAACATATTTCAGAATCTTTAAATTCTGATATTACCACTGTACTTGATGTTGATATAGACGGATCAGTTTAAAAGCTTAATTTAAATTACTATTTATAAATGCAGGCCTACCATGTACAAAAGATGTTGCATCCATAATCTTGCTACCCTCTAACTGTAAAGATTTAATATGTATAAATCCATCTAATGTTTTTACAGTTATGCAATGGTTATTTAATCCAATAATTTGGCCATATTTTTGAAATCCAGTGTTTTCTTTCTTTTGAAATTCAGCTTCTTTTATTATTATTCTTTTATTATTCCAATGGGTATATACTCCGGGCCAGTCTGAATAAGCCTTTAATTTTCTAATTATTAATTCCCCTGACTCTGCCCAATTAATTAATCCATCATCTTTCTTAACCATTTTTGTATAAGTAGCCAAAGAATCATCTTGAGAAATTTCTAATATAGATTTATCTACAATTTTTTTTACTGTTTGGTTTAAATTTTTTGCAGCCAAATTGAATAATGTTAAACCTAATTGCTCAGCATTATAATTTTCGTCAATTTTAAATTCCTCTTGAAAAAGGATAGGTCCTGCATCTAATTCTTTTACCATTTTTATAATTGACACCCCTGTTCTGTCCATCCCTTCTATAATTGCAGAAGAAATTGGTGATGGCCCTCTTAATTTTGGCAATAATGAAGGATGAATATTTATAACACCTAATGCAGGAATTTTAAGTATATAATCGGGTAAAATTAACCCAAAAGAAGCAACAATTATTATTGAAGGATTCAATTGTGTTAATTTTAATTTCATTTCATCAGTAAATTTATTTATCCTATAAATATCAAAGTTTTTATTAAATTGTATATTTAATTCATTATTTAAATTCGGATTTCTTGAAATTCTATTTTGAGACTTTGTCACTACTCCGATGATATCAAAAAAATTTACATCCAGTTCATTGAAAACCAATGATCCATATACTCCTGTTCCCATAAATAAAGTTCTGATTTTACTCTGTGTAATTTTGCTTGTCATTATTTATCCAAAAATCAATTTTTATTTATATATTGATTATGCATTCTTAAACTTTTTTCAGGATCAATATTTTTAATTTTGGCAATACTTACGATCTCAAATAGTAATTTTCCAAGAGATTCAGAATCCAAATTATCTTTATTGTTCAATAAACTGTCTATCAAATCATAGGATTGATTTATATCTTTTGAAGGCATTTTCTTCTGTAATTTCAAAGCTAAACTTAATGAAGGTAAATATTTGGGGATATCTTTATTATTTGCCAAATTCACATTTGAATCATCTTTAATTTTTTCCCAATTTTGTTCCACATCTGCAGCATTTTTTAAATTAATATCAGAAAAAACATGCGGGTGCCGAATTTTAATTTTTGCATATAAATCTTTTATTATGCTTTGCTCATCTATATCCAAAACTTCTTTGAGAAAAATAATCTGATATACAACATTTAATATAACATCACCTATTTCTTCGTTTATATTGTTATAATCTTTTTTTTCTATAGCTTCAACCAATTCATAACATTCTTCTATCAAGTGCCCAGTAAGACTATTAGCTGTTTGCTTTTTATCCCATGGACATCCATTTGGTCCTCTTAATAAATTAATTAAATCACTTATACCTTCTAAAGTTGGGGGAACATCCGGAAAATTCATAACTACTCCTGATTTAACGTTAGCAAATAATTGATATACTAAAAAATGTCTTCATAATAATATATTAAAAAACGATTGAAATGTTTTCTCTTATACAAAAAATTCTTTTTAATACAACTTTATTCCTGGCTATACTTTTATCTAACGCAATACTAATAATAAATACAGATTCTTTTTACGAATTTGAATTTAATAAAAATAATACAGCTTTGAAAACAGGGATTGAAAAAAATGATCTATCCATTATTGTTGATAATATACAAGATTTCTTTCACGAAGAATCTAATAAAAAAATAAACATGCCTATACATATCAATGGCATTAAAAAACAATTATTTAACTCGAAAGAAATCCATCATATGATCGATGTAAAAAACCTGATACAAAATATCAAACTTTTCAATTACTTTTTATGGGGTATAACTTTAATAATGTTACTAATAAAAATCATATTATCAAAAGAAAAAAAATTAAATTCAATTCATATTATTGCCAAATCATATTTTATATATTCTGTTTCAATTTTAATTTCCATTCTTATATTAATAGCATTAAGCTTTAGATGGATTTTTTATTTTTTTCATATAATAAGTTTCGACAACAATTTATGGATTTTAGATCCAAGAACAGATTATTTAATTAAAATATTTGAAGAAGTAT
>CAZMBU010000107.1:0-4153 GCA_964564565.1 uncultured Dehalococcoidia bacterium
CTCCGAAGATTTCTTCATTCAAATGACGTTCCTGGTTTAATGATGAATTATTATTGATTACCCATATTGCATTAATATTGTTTCTTACTGCTGTTTCCAATTCAGTGAGATGATACCAGGCACCTCCATCTCCAGTGAAACAAATTACAGGTCTTTCAGGGGCAGCGCATTTTGCTCCGATAGCAGCAGGTAAAGCCCATCCCAATGAACCGGCACATCTTATATATGATTGTTCTTCATATTTAAGATCTATCATTGTTCCTGTCCATATTCCTGAATGCCCAGTATCAGAAACTAAGATTGCATCATCTGGTAAGCATTTTGTGAGTTCGTTGCTAAGTCTTTCTGGTCTCATAGGGATAGTGTCTGAATTTAATAAAGGAGAAACTTCATTTTTCCATTCATTTACCAACTGCTTTATTGTTAGAATCCAGTCTGTATGAATTTCTTTTTCTTGGGTTATGTTGTTAAGCATTTTATTCAAAGATGCTTTCACATCTCCCATTAGTCCAACTTGGATTGGGAAAGATCTGCCCAGCTCAGAGGGATTAATGTCTAATTGTATTATTTTTGTATCTTTTCTAGGAAGACGCCAATTATTTGTGATTTGACTACCAGTATGACTACCTATGAAAAAAACTAAATCTGATTCTGCAACAATTTTATTTGCACATGATCTTGAATAAGACCCCGGAATCCCTACTGCAAGAGGATGATCATAAGGAAATACTTCTTTTGCATTGAGAGAAGTTGCCACAGGAATATTTAATTTTTCAGCAATTTTTATTAATTCTTTTCTTGCTCCTGAAGTATTAGCTCCACCACCTGCAATAATTACAGGTTTTTGGGCTTTTATGAGTAAATCTACGGCATTTTTGACTGAATTTAAGTCAGGTTCAGGTCTGTAAGGAGGTATTTGCATATACTGAGATTCAGCAATTACCTCTAAATCTGATTCATTAGTAATAATTTCACCTGTAACTCCGGTTAAGTCTATATGAGAAGGGCCAGGAGTTCCTGTTGTAGATTCTCTGAAAGCCTGTCTTATTGTTGTAGGTAATTCATCAACAGTTGTTACCATTGTGTTGTATTTGGTCACAGCATTAAATGGATCTATATGATCTACTTCCTGATATGCGTGCCTGTTTTGTTCAATCTGAGGTAGTCTTCCTGTTAAAGCAATCACAGGTGAACAGGCAAGATAAGCATCTTGAATACCTGCAGCTAAATTCAATCCTCCAACTGATTGAGCCCCACATATAGCAACTTTTTTACTAACCCTTGCATATCCGTCTGCCATATATGCTGCAGGTTTTTCTGCATGTGCCATAATTCTTTTAATACCCAGGCGTTCCATATGTGGCATAGCATCTGGGATTACAACTGGCATAAAGAAAAAGTGTGTAACTCCATATGCATGAAGGGTTTCTGCTATAAATTTAGCTCCTGTCATTTTAGGCATGTATGATCTCCTTAAAGTAATTAAGAACTGTGAGGTTTGTATATATTTTTTTTATAATCTTCTAGCCATTCTTTTGTAGGTGGGTAATATGTCCCCGGAGGTACATTTTCAGCTTCAGATTTATTTTTAATATATTCTTCTGCAGATTCATATAATTCACACTCCTCCACAATTTCTTCTGCTAAATGTTTCGGCACTACAACAACTCCGTCATCGTTACCATATATAATATCTCCGGGTCTAACCAAAACACCATCACATTGGATATCTACGTTATCTTCATATTCTGTCATTACGTGCCTCGCAGCTTTTGGAGTCCTTCCTGTTGAATAAATCGCGAAACCAAAAGGTTCAACCTGATCAAAATCTCTCATTCCTCCATCAGTGACAATACCTTCGGCTTTATTCATCTTTAATTGAACTAATTTTACATCTCCAAGGTTTGCAGCATTACTTTTACCCATAGCATCGCAAACAAGTACATCTCCCGGACCACAGGATCCCATTGCTCTATATTCTGGAGCATTAGCATTTGGTACTTCAATTCCATCAGAACTATAACCTTCTCTGACTTCTTCTTTTAAATCTGGTCTTTCAGGAAGATATCTTAATGTCCGCGCTCTTCCTAATATAATTTTGCCTTTAGTAAGTGGCTTTACGTTATCCATCACGCAGTTTTCATAACCTTTTTTACCTAACATAGTCCATATTGTAGCGGGGGTAATTCTTTTGTATCTATTTAATGTTTCTTGTGAAACTTCCTTTCCCATGATTTTTGTTCCTTTAATTTGTTATTATAGTTTAACTTTAGTTCAATTAATTTATAATAATATTATGAACCCAAAAATTTCAAATGAAATAGATAATATATTAAACGAATCAGAGCAAAAACATTCTTCTGATTCTAAATCCGATAAGGGATCTTTATTTAAAAGATATATTTTAAGAATTATTTTAGGATTACTTTTGTTTTCTGTATTAATGCTTCCAATTATTGGATTTAGTCTTAAACTTTACTTTTTTTCAACGATAGTTTTACTAATTATATTTCTCTTTTTTTCATCAAGGAAATCCAAATCTAAAGAAGAAAAATGGTGGAGAGGAGAGAGGATAGACTGAGAAATTAAATGGAAGTTTTGATATTTACTTTTTCCTCCGGATTAATTGCAGCATTTAACCCCTGTGGAGTTCTGATGTTTCCTGCGTATGTAGGATATCAGTTGAAATCTATTAATCAAATCGATTCTCAAAAACCTGTTGTTTTAGCTTTATTGTTCAAAGCTCTCAGTCTTGGGATTTTCACCTCTCTAGGCTTTGTCGTACTGTTTGGTTTTATGGGCTTGTTATTAGGTCTTTTTGGAAGTTTGATAAGAGTATGGGTTCCTTTGATGGGATTAATTATCGGTGTTTTATTAATTGTTATCGGGATTTTCCTTTTAGGATTCAGAGCAAAAATTAACATCCTATTTCTTTCAAGAGCAAGTTCCTTAGGAAGTGGAATTAAAAATCAAAATCTAGGTATGTTTGTATTTGGTATTGGATACGGGATAGCATCTTTAAGTTGCGCTCTTCCGATTTACCTTGCTGCAATAGGACTAGTATTAGGTAGAGGGCTCGATATTACAAATATAATTTTTAATAGCCTGATTTATGCATTTGGAATGGGAGTTGTAATGATATCAACTTCCGTTGGTGTAGTTATATTTAAACATTCTGTAAATTCGTTTGTATCAAAAATTAGTAAGTCAGTGGAGTATATAGGATCTATTTTGATGATTGTTGCAGGAATATTTATAACCCATTACTGGCTTTTAGGAACAGGAAGTAATCTTTTTTATGATTCTATTAAAGATATTTTTTAATATCTAATTATTCATTTATAACAGGATTACTTAAAATACCTAATCCTTCAATTTCTACTTCTACCGTGTCACCTGAAAACATATCTTTTGGGACACCAGGCGTACCTGTCATAATTACATCTCCTGGTTTTAGTGTTATCAGGCTGGATACAAATTCAATAATTCTTGGTACTCCATGTAATAAATCTGAAATGTTCTGATTTTGTACTACTTCATCATTAATTCTGCATTGGATTTGTGCTTCTCCATGGTCAAAATCTGTTTCTACCCATGGACCTAAAACTGTGAAAGTATCACACGATTTTGCTCTCCACCATTGTAAATCGTTTTGCTGCCAGTCTCTTGCACTTACATCGTTTCCACATGTATATCCAAATACGTGTGATAGAGCATCTCTTTGAGATATTCTTTTTCCACCTTTCCCAATTACAAGACACAATTCTGCCTCGGGCTGCATTTTTACTTTTTCAGCAATAGCTTCTTTTGGAATTACAATATTTTCGCCTGGACCAATTATTGTGTCAGGTAATTTGTAAAATGGTTCAGGAACTTCAGGTGCTGGTTTTCCACCAAGATGGCTTTTATAATTAAGTCCAATTGCTACAACCTTTCCCGGAGTAACTGGGCTAATTAATTCCACATCTGATAGAGAGTGACTTGTATTTGTTTTAGAAGAACCCGGATTTATATAATTGTCAGATAATTCAATTACCTCATCACCAATTATTTCTCCCCAATTTATATTGCTTCCTGATTTGAATCTTGTATATTTCATTTAATCACCAAATTTAAATTTTGTTTGTATATTCAATATCAGAAAGTGTAGTAT
>CAZMBU010000108.1:0-4144 GCA_964564565.1 uncultured Dehalococcoidia bacterium
AATAAATTTTGATTCATTTAATTCTCCTTTGGTTCATATGTAATTGAAGTAGTGGTCTGAGTTGCTACTAATTCAGATTTTTGATTTGTATAGCTTGTAACTCTTATAATAAAAATCATATTTCCAAGTCTTCCATCACGATCAAATACATCTTGTAATTTGGCTTTTGTTGTAATCACATCTCCAGCACAAACTGGTTCAAAATATTCCCATACACTTCCTCCGTCTACTACAGCAGAGTAGGGGGATTTTATGTTTTCAGGTAAGGGATTAGTAAGTACTGATCTTAAAAATGTTGGCGGTGCGACTACATTTCTGTAATTTAATTTTTTTGCATAACTTTCATCAGTATAAATAGCATTTGAATCCTCAATTGCTTCTGCAAATTTTTTGATAGCCCCTTTTTCAATATCATTTTCTAACGGACTAGATTCTATTCCTATAGCATTTATAAGATCTTTTGGTATGTTTTCCCCAGCCATATTTTTCCTCTTAATTATGTTTTATTTTTTTATATTATAACTTAACAATTCCGCTCATTGTATATAGAAACTTTTTGATACCTTTGTTTTCATCAAAAGCTATAGTTAATTCAAAATCATCTTTTGCATTTTCGACTTGTATTATGATTCCATTTCCAAAATGAGGGTGTTTCACTTTATCTCCTGTATTTAGTGAAGGTAAATTATTCTCAATTTTAGATTCTTTCTTTTTGATAATATTATTTTTCACTTGTTTATGTATATTTACCTGATGTCCGACAATTAATTCGTTCGGTATATCAAAAAGAAATCTCGATGGTTCTTTTAATTCGGATTTTCCCCAACCCCCTCTTTTGAAAACTCTTGAAAGATATAGTCTTCTTTTGGCTCTTGTTATCCCTACATACATAAGCCTTCTTTCTTCTTCCATTTCATTTTCACTTTCAAATGAAAGTACATGAGGCAGAGTGCCATCTTCAAGGCCGGTTAAAAATACAGAATCATACTCTAATCCCTTTGATTGATGAAGAGTAATTAATGTCAGTTTATCTTGCTCATCGTTAAGATTATCAACATCATTGATCAAACTTACTGACTCTAGAAATGAATTTATTTTATTTTCTCCATCTTCACTTTCAAAATTATTAATTGAACTTACTAGCTCCTCAATGTTTTCTAATCTTTCTTCAGGATTTGTTAATGATGATGATAAGTAATTTTTGTAATTTGTTTTATCAATGATATAAGTTATTATTTCTTCTACACTAAATGCCTGGGATTTATTATTTATATCAGTAATTAAATTTAAAAAACTTTTTACATGTTTTTTAGGGCCATTTGATAGTATTTTTGAAATTTCATTATCTTCATCTACATCAGATAAAATGGTTGCTGCATCCAAAATAGAAATGTTAGATTTATTTGCATAAAGAATGATTTTATCTATTGTTGATTTTCCTATTCCCCTTGTAGGTATATTTATAATTCTTAAAAGACTTGTGTCATCATTTAGATTTAAAGTTAATCTTAAATATGCGATGATATCTTTTATTTCTTGTCTTTGATAAAATCTTGTTCCGCCAACTAGTTGATATGGAATTTGTAATGATGATAAATAATGCTCAAAAGCTCTTGATTGTGCGTTTGTTCTATACTTAATAGCAATATCTTTTAATTGAATTTTGTCTGAGCTTATTATGTTGTTTATCTCTCTGGATATAATTTCTGCTTCTTCGTTTTCATCATATGATTCTATTGAAATTATAAGATTCCCTTTTTCATTTACTGCAGTTATTTGGCGGCTATAATTTGTAGCATTTTCAGATATCACCGCCTGAGAAGCGTCAATTATATTTTGAGAGGATCTATAATTTTTATTTAAGTATATTATTTTAGATTTATTGTAATCAGATTTAAAATTTAAAATATTTGTTATATCTGCGTTTCTCCACGAATAAATTGATTGATCTGGATCTCCGACTACAAAAATATTATTTGTTTTATTAGCAATTGATTTTGCGATACTATATTGTATTAAATTTGTATCTTGGAATTCATCAACAAGTAGATACTTATATTTTTCTTGGTATAGATCAGATATTTCTTGATTTGAATTTAACATTTCGAAAGTTTTCATTAACAAATCATCAAAATCCAATGCATTTGATTGAATAAGTTTTTGCTGATAAATTTTATATATTTCATATATGTTTCTTGCATATGCTGTTGAAATATTTTTTTGATAAGTTTCAGGGTTTTGTATTTTACTTTTTGCGTTTGAAATTATACTCAATACAATTCGTGGTTTATATATTTTAGTATCTAAATTTAATTCATCTAAAGTTCTTTTAATTACTGCTGTTTGGTCATAGGAATCATAAATAGCAAAATTTTTATCTAAATTTAGAATATTATGATTTTCTCTGATCAGAAATGCGCAAAATGAATGAAAAGTTCCAATGTTTGGTAAAAATTTGATAGGAGGTATCTCAAGCATATGAAATATTCTGTTTTTCATTTCATTGGCAGCTTTATTAGTAAATGTTAGAGCTGCAATTTCTTGTATTGGAATTTTCTCATTATTAATAAGCCAGGCAATTCTAGAAGTAATCACTCTAGTTTTTCCACTACCAGGCCCTGCAATGATTAATGCCGGCCCATCTTTATGCATTACAGCATCTAATTGGTTTTCATTTAAATTTTGAGTTAGTGTATTATCCATTGATAATCATGTAGATATTAATTGTTTAATATCTATTTGATCTGATATCAATTCTGATAATTTTTCAATTTTTTGATTGTGATAAGGATTTGCAATATCTAATATTTTATTTATATTTTTTGCGGTTTCTATAGTATTAGACTTAACAGCAATTATTGGTATTTCTCGTTCTTGTGCTTCATAAATAGAGTAATCAGCAGGAATAGAATCACCAGTTACAATTAAGCAGTTAACATCTTGATATATTGCTGCCATTTGTATATCTGGTCTGTCTGCCCTAGCTATTACTGCAGATCTTGTTTGTGATCTGTAGTATTCTTTACCTGAATCCATGGCTGGAGTTCCAATTAAAAAGTTTTCAATAAGAGTATTTTCATTTGTTTGAACAACGTATTCGCCATTTAGATAGTTTTTGATCTGATTAACAGTAATTGCACTTAAGGTTCGTATTTCAGGGATTTCTGCAAGAATATTAAGGTTTTGCTTACTTAGTTTTGGTTCAATGTTTGCTTTGATGTATGTTGATCTATATTTAGGAATCTTATTGTAAATAATCCCATTAAGATTTTTAATTTCATTTATAGATTTAGTATTTATTCTGGTTGAAAATTCATTGATTAAAATACTTTTAGTATTTTTATCATTAAATTCTTTAGTTATGTTTGATTTAAGTTCATGATCTACTTCAACTAGTACAATTTTATATTTTTTGTCCAGATTTTTAATTTCTGACATAAGATTGGAAATTTCTTTTTTTGATTTTATATCAGTTAAAGATCTAGATTCAAAAGTAGTTTTTTGCCTCAGTATATTGTTTAAATGTGATTGTGTGTTTATATCATCTTTTGATGAGTTATTGAAAATTGGCTTAATAGCAATATTCTTTATCTTATTATTACTCAATAATAATGAAAAAGCTGATAGAATTAAGCTCTTACCTGCTTTCTTCTTATTTGAATAAAAATAAATAATCATAATTTAAAAACATTGGGTTTATGAAAAAATTATATCAAAACTAAAATTAAATTGTTAATTTTATATCTTAGAAATGTGTGATATTTGAAAAATCAGGAAAATATTTTTTATAACAGAATGAATAATTATTTTATTTACCTGTTTATTATCGTTATCAGCCTTGTTGGTTGTTTTTATAATGTTGATAATGATTTGACTAATAATGAGATTAGATTATTGAATCTTGAAAAACAAATCAAATGTCCTATCTGTCCAGCTGAAACAATCGCTGAATCTAATTCCAAAGTATCAAAAGATTTAAAAAATTTTATAAAACTTAAATTTGATGAAGGTTGGTCTAATTACAAAATTAAATCTTTCCTTATATCAAAATATGGAAAAGAAATACTTGCGACTCCTCAGAAGAAAGGTAGTGATTTGTTTTTATGGATAATTCCAATAATTGTATTAATATTTGGTGTTTTTA
>CAZMBU010000109.1:0-4064 GCA_964564565.1 uncultured Dehalococcoidia bacterium
ATTAATATAGAGCCTGCAAATCCTTTTTTAAACCCGAAAATAGTTGATGGGAAATGCTCAGAAATAACTAAAACTGCTGCATGCCCTAAAATACGTTCTGAAGTTTTTGTTATAGAATCAATCATATTAAAATCTTTTTTTAAAAATGAAGAAATTAAGTTTGCAATACATTCAGTATCTGTATCAGTAAAAAAATCAAATCCTTCTTTGATTAAATCTTTTTTAATATCAATATAATTTTCTATAATCCCATTGTGTACAACAGCTAAGTTTTTATCAGAACTATATATAGGATGCGCATTAATTTCAGAGGGGATGCCATGAGTAGCCCATCTTGTATGTCCTATACCTAGATTACCTTCAAGAGATTTGTTTTTATATTTATTTGCAAAATCTTTAATTTTACCTTTATTTTTAATTATTGAGATTTTATTATTTGCCCCGATAGTTGCTAAACCAACACTGTCATATCCCCGATATTCTAGATCAGCTAATCCGTTCATTAACATATTTTTTATAGGTTTATCTGTTATATTTCCTACTATTCCACACATTATTCATCCTGATAAAAAGACATTTTAACTAACAATTGTTTAGTAAATATTAATTATTTATATATTCCTCTCATATCCGAAGGTATTAATTCGGCTATATTATTCATTATTTTGGCTAAAATAGCATCTGTAGTATCTCTGGGTAAAGATTTATTCGATTTTTCGAATTTAAAAGCTTTACCAACTTTAACAATTATTTTCCCTCTTGGGAATAGTACACCGCTTATTCCTTGATTGTTATTTGTACCTTCAATTCCTACAGGGATAATATTCACACCCGATCTCACTGCCAAATGAACTATTCCAGGTAATCCTTTCTTTAAAATACCATTTGTTCTTGTTCCTTCAGGAAATAAACATAAGGCTTCACCATTATTAAGTATCTTTATTGCCCATCGAAAAAAATTAAGGTCTAATCTATTTCTTTTAATGGGGTGAGCTCCGTAAGATCTAAGCAGTACAGCAACAGGTAAAAACTTAAAAACTTCAGATTTGGCAACAAAATTTACTTTTCTGGGAGAAATTACACTAATTAAACTTGGATCCACATAAGCCTGATGGTTCGCTACAAAAATCAATGGACCACTAATAGGTATATTATTAACACCTTCAATATGAAATTCGGCAAAAGTATTAAGAATTTTTAATTGTATAAAATTACATATTTTATTCAAGTTTAGCATTTAATTTAAAACAATATTTTTTATTAACTTTACAGTTTCTTGTAAATTGATATGATCGTTAAACACAATGACAGCATCATCTGCAGATAATAATGGAGATATTTCTCTATTTTTATCAAGTAAATCTCTATGATTTAACATATCTTTCTCATTTGTAAGTTTCTTTTTATCATCTTGATGCATTCTACGTATAGCCCTAGTATTTAAACTACAATCCAAGAAAAATTTAAACTTTGCATTAGGTAATACAACTGTCCCTATATCTCTTCCCACCATAACAATATCATTATCTTCGGCAATTAATTGTTGTTTCCTTACAAGATTTTCTCTGATACTTTGAATTCCTGCATATAGAGAAACTTTATTATTTACATCATCAGAAAAAATCATTTTTGAAATATCGATATTATTTAAAAATACATTTTGACTATCAAAAACTTCGATATTTATATCATCAAAAATATCTTTATTAATAAGATCAAAATCATTTCCATCTAGTTTGGAGTTAATAAAATAATAAGTCATAGCCCTATACATTAAGCCAGTATCTAAAAAAGATATCCCTATTTCTTCAGCGAGTAATTTCCCTGTATCAGTTTTACCAGATGCAGCCGGGCCATCTATAGCAATATGTAAATTTTCATTCATATTATTTGGATTATAACTTACAGATATATAAACTTTATATTACAATTATGTCTTAAAAGTAAAATTCAATAATATGAATCTAAATCAAAATGAAAAAATTCTTGTTGATACTATGATATGCAAGTTAACAAATCAAAGAGTCATCACAGGAAAAACTTCAAATAAAAATATATTCTCAAAGAAAAATGAAGTTTCCTTCTCCGATATACATAATATTGAGATCATGATGCACCAAGGAGAAGAAAATAGAATTAAAGAAGGAATAAAATACTTTTCTATAGGATTAGGTATTTTAATTGCAATATCAATAATTCCATTCCTGAATAATATATTTCAAACCATATTCTTTATTATAGGTATCATACCTTTGATATATGGACTCTTTCTAATACCTAAAAGCATATTTAGATTAAAAGAACATTCAACGTTGTTTTTATGGTTAAAATCCGGGAAATGTATAATTATAAGTTTTCCAAAATTTGATGATGAAAATGCTATAAAAATACAATCACAATTAGATGAATTAATGTAATTTATCCTCTCCCTACATAAAGTTGTGTATTTGGTAACATCACACTCTCTAATAAATTTACATTTTTTGGAAGATTTATAGTTAAATACACCAATTCTGCAATATCTTTAGGTTCCATCATTGGCTCTACATCTTTATCCTCACCTCGGTTAGCTCTTAATTCGGTAATTACATTACCTGGATGAACAATTGAAACTACAACATTGAAATCTCTACCTTCTAAGGCGGCAGCTTTAGTTAATCCGGTTAATCCAAATTTAGATGTAGTATATGGTGCTGAATTTAATCTCGGAACCTGACCAGAAATACTTCCAATATTAACTATTCTTCCATATTTTTGAAATTTCATTATCTTCATAGCTTGTCTAAGACACAAGAAAGCTCCTCTCAAATTCACACTTATCACCTTATCCCAAGTCTCTACTGACATTTCATCTAAAGCACCACCATCAAAAACACCTGAATTATTTATTAAAACATCTATTTTGCCAAACTTTAATTTTGATTCAGAAAATAAATTTTCAACACTTTTTTCATCAGTAATATCAGTCTGAATCACAACGCTAGAATTATTATTAAGTAAATCGCACTCTTTTTTTACCTTATTTAAATTATTCACATTTCTACTTGCTAGAACCAGATTAAAATTATTATCAGCAAATTTTAATGCAATTCCTTTGCCAATCCCTGTCCCTGCTCCAGTAATGATTGCAGTTTTATTATTATTCATTTTTACTCCTACAAACTAATTTTTAACTTGAATTTTTGTTATTATATCTTTAAGATCATCTCATAATAAAACGATAATTATATAAGAACAAGGCAATAATTTATGGCTGGCCCATTAGAAGGTGTAAGAATTATAGAATTTAGTCAAATTATTGCTGCGCCTTTTGCAGGGTCAATGCTTAGTGATATGGGGGCCGAAGTAATAAAAATAGAACCACCCTCAGGTGATCCGTGGAGATATGCACTTGAAATAATACCAGGAATTACTGGGTATGGAAGATCTTTTTTCGCTCTTAATAGGGGTAAAAAAGGCATGACTATAGATTTAAAAAACCCAAAATCACATAAAATTGTTGAAAAACTTTGTAAGATTTCTGATGTAATGATAATAAATTCAAGGCCAGATGTTCCTGAAAAATTAAAAGTGGATTATGAAACTGTAAAAAAATACAATCCAAAATTAATTTATTGTGATAATACAGCATGGGGAAGATCAGGCCCTGATAGCCACAGACCCGGTTATGATCTGATTGCCCAAGCCATGAGTGGCTTAATGGCAGCCGAAAACAAGGTAAATAACGGAGTACCACAACAAATACAATCTACGGCTGTTGCTGATTATACTACAGGATTAGGAATGGCTTGGAGCATATGTGCTGCACTATACCATAGAGAAAAAACAGGAAAAGGACAAAAAATAGAAACAACATTACTAGCTTCGGCATTAAATGTACAAAATGGTAGATTTTTTGAATCAGAAACCTTTGATTCTGAAATAAGATCAGATTTTAAAAATACATTATCTAAAATGAGAGAGTCAGGAGAATCATACGACAACATTCTCGAAGAATATCAAAAATTGAGTAGTAAGACAGTACATAACCATTACTATCGAACTTATCAAGCAAAAGACGGTAT
>CAZMBU010000110.1:0-4041 GCA_964564565.1 uncultured Dehalococcoidia bacterium
GCTGGAACCTTGAATCGAGGTTCCTCTGGATATTCAATGATGATGCAGGCAGCAGATTTTGCATTTGGCCCATCATATGAGGTATTGGTATTTGGAGATGAAAATAATTTAGATACCCAGGAAATGCTGGAAGAAATTCAGTCTCTATACATGCCCAATAGGGTAATGGTTTATGGAAAAAATGGGGATGAAAATTTGAAAAGTATTATACCTTTTGTAGGTTTTTATTCACCAGAAGATGACGGAAGTCCAAGAGTGTATGTCTGCCAGAATTTATCCTGTAAACTCCCTACATCTGATTTTAAAGTGGTGAAAGAACAACTAGGTGTTAAGTAATCAAAGTCTTCAGTATTAGTTGCTCGCGAGAATTACTTCAGAGGGAAAAAGCATTTGCTGAACATATTCTCTGCTTTCAACCTTATACCCATGCTCAGTAAGAAAGTTTGACAGTTTAACGCCCCGGCAACCGCCCATGAGAATGGGTGAAATCCGGTAGATTCTCTCATACAAACCTGCCCCAAACTGTTCTGCTTTTGTCATATTTACCAATACCAGTTTACCACCTGGTTTCAGGACTCTGGAAAATTCATCGATTATAAGGTCCATATGATCGAAGGAAATTAAATCAAACATGTAGTTATTAAAGAGGATATCGATAGAATGATTTTCCATCGTTATATCAAAAGCAGAGCCTATATCAAGTGAATAATTACTGTTTGGTTGCTTTGAAAGCCGTGATTTTGCCTTTGCCAGCATACCCTTAGAAATATCAATGCCAAAATTCCGACCGTTTGGATTTCTTTCCACAATCCGATTAAATAATCTACCTGTTCCAACAGCTACATCAAGAATAGTTGTCTTATCCTGAATATTGGCAACTTCAATGGCTCTATCTTGGGCTTTAGTTTCCGTCAACGTCGCCCACACATCATAAAACCAGGCGGTTCTGTCATACAGCTTTCCCACATCTTGTTGTGGAACTCTTGCATCTAATACGTCAGAATTGGATTTACAATAAGTTGATATCAATTACTTTTCTTTTGGTACATATAAGTCTGTTATTGTTCCGCTGAACATTTCAGCGGCATTTCCTACTGTTTCAGTCAGTGTAGGATGGGGATGGATAGAAAGACCAATATCATCGGCGTCCGCTCCCATTTCTATCGCTAGTATAGCTTCACCAATAAGATCTCCTGCATTGGGGCCTACAATCCCAGCAGAAATAATTTTTTTTGAAACTGGGTCAAATAATAATTTTGTTTTACCTTCTATTTGTTTAACTGCTAAGGCACGTCCACTAGCAGCCCATGGAAATTCTCCCTTTGCATATTCTATACCTTGTTTTGTTAATTCAGCTTCAGTTGGTCCAGCCCATGCTATTTCTGGATCTGTAAAAATTACTGCGGGGATTACTGCAGGTTCAAATGCAGCTTTATGACCAGCAATTACTTCAGCGGCAACTTTACCCTCATGGCTAGCTTTATGTGCTAACATTGGGTCTCCTGTAATATCTCCAATTGCATAAATATTAGATATTGAGGTTTGTCTTTGTTCATTTACAGAGATATAACCACTTTCAGTTAGTGAAATTCCAATATTGCTTAATCCTAGATTATCTGTATTTGGTTTCCTACCAACTGAGACAAGTATTTTATCATAATTTTCAGAAAACTCTTTGCCATCCTGACTCTTGAAATTGACCTTAACTGAATCATCATTTATTTTAGTTGCAGTAACCCAACTATTTAAATAGATGTTTTTAAAAGCTCGCTTTAATTTTCTATAGAGTGGTTTTACAAGATCTGCATCTGCACCAGGTAGAATCGTAGACATAAATTCAACAACTGTAATTTCAGAGCCCAAAGCATGATAAACTGAGCCCATTTCTAGACCAATATATCCTCCACCGATAATGAGCATGTTATCTGGAATATTTGGAAGTTGTAATGCACTGGTAGAATTAATAATTTTCTGGTGATCAATTTTCAGGTCAGGTATGGAAGAAGCTCTTGAACCAGTGGCAATAATGCAGTCAATGAATTCAACAGTTTGTTTTTTTCCCTCATTGGAAATAGAAAGTTCATTTTTTGTAATAAACTCAGCAGTTCCATATATAATTTCAACATTTCTTACATTAGCTAGTTGGCTGATACCTTTGTTTAATTTTGATACCACTGAATTTTTCCAGTTACGGATACCTTCTAAATCCAATTGAGGGTCACTAAAAGATACTCCAGAGCTTTCTAATGATTTGGCATCTTCCATTACTTTTGCAATGTGTAAAAGTGCCTTTGATGGTATGCATCCACGATTTAAACAAACTCCGCCTAGTTCTTGATCTTTTTCGATCATAATTACCTTTTTGCCTAGGTCAGCTGCTCTAAATGCAGCAGCATATCCACCAGGACCAGCTCCAATTACAGCGACATCAGTTTTTTTCGTATTGCTCATAAATTTATGTCAGTTTATTAAATTCGGATAAGTATCTGCCAAATTCAGTAGTAAAGCGGGCAGCATCTACACCATCTATTACCCGATGATCATAGGAAAGGGAAAATGGTAGCATCAGTTTTTCCGTTAGTTTACCATCTACAACAACAGGTTCCTGTTCATATCTTGATATTCCTATGATTGCAACCTCCGGAGGATTTACGATGGGGGTAAAATATGTACCACCAATACCTCCCAGACTTGAAATAGTAATACAGCCACCCTCCATATCTTCTGGGTGTAATTTTTTATTTTGGGCTTTTTTACTAAGAAGTGTCAGCTTTTTGGCAATATCGCATATTGACATATCTTTCACATCTTTGATTACCGGTACTACTAAACCTTCTTCAGTAGCAACTGCCACACCTACGTTGATATATTGTTTAAGAATCAGATTCTCATTACTCTTATCAAGTGAGCTGTTAAATTGAGGTATTTCTTCTAGTAATCTACCTGCAACCTTAATAAAAAAAGGAACCAAGGATGGTTTTATATCTGGGTCTGAATTTTCTTTCTTCCATTTCAATCGCAGTTTTTCTAATTGATCAATCTTACATCTATCAAACTGTGTAACATGTGGAATTGTCTTCCAGGCTTGTTGCAATCTCTGGCCAGTGATACGTTTTATTTTATTTAAGGATTTTATTTCAATAGCACCAAATTGAGAAAAATCTATATTCTGACTAGGAGCTGAAGTAGTTGCAGCAGGGTTTTTATCAGAAAGTTCGCGTAAGCGCGCTTTGATATATTGTTGAACATCTTCCTGCGTAATCCTTCCCTTAGGTCCCGAACCATGTACCTTTTTGAGATCACATCCTAGCTCTCGTGCAAAACGTCTAACTGAAGGAGATGCTAATGCAGGCTTACCTAAATGAGATTCTGTAGAAACAGGTTGAGTATTAGTTGTACTTGATATGGATTTATCAATGGCTAAATCATTACTTTCGATAGTTGTATTTTCATCTTTAATTGGAATTGAAGGTTGAGGTATTGTCGCGCTATTAATATCAATGCTAATCATAATATCACCTGGACTGATAGTATCACCTTTATAAACATAAACCTTATTAACCAAACCTGAAGAAGTCGCAGGGATTTCCATGGAAGCTTTCTCAGTCTCTACTACGATTAGAGGATCATCAAGCTTGATCTTATCCCCAGTTTTTACAAGGACATCGCTTATTTCAACTGAGCTAATTCCCTCTCCTAATTCAGGAAGTTTAATTTCAGTCATTAATTTATACTTTTATTGGGTTTGGTTTCTCAGGATCAAGATTATAGGCTGTGATCACTTTTTTAACATCTGATTGTTTAACTAAATTCAGATTTCGCAGTGATTCCATTGCTGTCATAACAATATAGTACCGATTTACTTCAAAAAAAGTGCGTAATTCTTCTCGGGTTTCACTTCTGCCAAAACCATCAGTGCCAAGTGCAACGAATGAGCAGTCAATATATGGTGCAATTTGTTCGGCTACTAATTTTACATAGTCTGATACTGCAATTATTGGTCCATTATTACTTGTTAGACATAATTCAACATAGGATTTT
>CAZMBU010000111.1:0-3991 GCA_964564565.1 uncultured Dehalococcoidia bacterium
ATCCACCCATTCACATCAGAAACGGGACAAAAAGCTATGGAAACCATCATAGAATACTCAAAAAATCTTAATTCTGAACTTTGGCATATTGAGGTATCTGGCAATGCATTATCAATGTCAAATGTATCCCTGGACGCACCACTTCCTCAGCCAAGTAAAATTTTCTGTATGGGCGGAAATTACACTGAATTCGGACATCGAGAACCAGGGCCAATGTGGGGATTTCAAAAATCCAACGATACTGTTATAGGTCCAGAGGGAACAGTAAATCTTCCACCTGATGATGCAAACATTTTCCATCACGAGGCTGAATTAGTATTAGTATTCGGACGTCCAGGTAAAAATATCAAAGAAGAAGAAGCATTTGCTTATGTGTTTGGATACACATGTGGTGTAGACGTATCTGCCCGTATGCCAGGTGGATCATTTAAATTTCAGCCATGGCGTGGCATTTCTGAACATAAATCTTACCCTACTTTTGCTCCAATGGGTCCGGCTTTAGTAACAAAGGATGAAATTACTGACCCTCAAGACATGCAAATTCGTTTAACTGTTGATGGAGAATTAAGAGGAAATTTCAACACTTCTGATATGGCACATTCAATTGCAAAATCCATTGCTTTTGTAAGTCAATTTGAAAATATTAATATAGGAGATGTATTATACACAGGTACAAATCATCAAGGACTTGGTGCAATGCAAGATGGTGATAATATAAATATAGAAATAGATCAAATTGGAGGATTTTCTTTCAGTGTCAAAGATTCATTAAAACGTAAATGGGGAAAAGGGATAGATGAAGAAACTGCAGAAGATATCCGTGAAGGTACAGGTGGCCCAGGTCGTAGAAAACGACCAATCTCCTGAATATAATCAATTAAAATCTTGTTGAATAAATGAATGAGAATGATATTAAATTTTTGAATGAAATAAAGGTCTTAGATTTTACTAATCATTACTCAGGAGATCTTAGCTCAATGTTTCTATCAGATTTTGGTGCATCTGTAACTAAATTTGTAAATAAAAACCAAACCAATTTTCAGTCGGATTTGTTTTGGAATAGAAATAAAAAAATAATTAAATATTCAAATACAAATGATCTTAATAAATCAGAGATAATTAAATTCATAAATCAATCTGACATTTTAATTTATGATTTCCAATTAAATTCAAATGAGTATAAATCTATACTCTCTAATATAAAGAAATCAAATAATAAAAATTTAATTATATGCCATATTTCCGCCTTTCCTAAAACTTCCAAACTTAAAGATGAACCTATGATAGATGAGTTGGTAATTGCCCGAGCAGGTGAAATGATGATATTGCCAGGGCTTGGAAAACCTGGCCCTAAATTTTTAATGCACCCTATAGCAAGTGTTGGGTGTGGCATAAATTCAGCTACAGCAATAATTGCTGCACTGATTTCAAACATGATTTCTATCAAAAAAATAAATAATATAAAATCAACTCTTCTTGGAGGCTTGTTATTATATGCATCAAATCCTTACCAGGGAGATAAATGGAGAGATTTTGGAAAACCATATGGTGGAGCACCATTTTATAGTAATTATGAATGTGCAGATGGGTTTATACAGCTAGCATGTATTGGAAGTAAATTTGCTCAAAATGCAGCTATAGCTATAGATATACCTGAGGTTATTATTGCTCCTGAATTTGAGTCTATATTTTATAGGCCAGTCAAAAGAGATAAAGAAAATTATATAAATACCGCTACCAAATTATACGACCTTATTGCTATTAGAATGAAAACTAAAACCTGTTCTGAATGGAGCAAAATTTTTGAAGATGCGGATGTCCCTTACAATAAAGTCAATAATATAAAAGAAACTATTAACGATGAGCAAATTTTACATAATAAGCTGATTTTTGAAGAAAACAATAAAAAAAGAATTGGTAAGTTTATAAATATAAAATCAAATAATTCTAATTTGAATTCTTCAAAAATAATCAGACGAAAATCTTTCACTCTACCTCTGGAAGGATTTAAATCCATAGAAATTACAAATATTATTGCAGGCCCTGTTGCAGGTAGAATATTATCCAATCTGGGAGTTGAAGCAATTAAATTAGAACCTCCAATCGGAGAAATATCACGGCCATTAGATCTTGGATATTTTAAGAATCTTAATCGTAATAAAAAAGGAATATCTATAGATGCAAAGACTGATCAAGGTAAAAAAATAATAAAAAAACTTGTTAAAAATGTTGATATATTTTTAGAAAATATGAGACCCGGGGCTGCAGGCAGAGTAGGTTTAAGTGGAAAAGATTTAAATGAATTAAACCCAACTATAATACAAACACATATAGCGGCTTACGGACATGACGGTCCTTATGTTCACAGACCTGGCCTTGACCCAATTGCACAATCAATTACAGGATTGCAACATATACAAGGGGGAGGAGTAAAGCCAGTATTTTTACCAATGTTAGCTCCCACTGATTTTACTGCAGGAGGAATGGCTGCTCTGGGCACCATTGTAAGTTTATACAATAAAATAAAGAATGGGAAAGGGAGCACTGTCCACACAAATTTATTAGCAGGAGGAATGCTATTAAACGGCAAAACAATAAGTAATTATTTAATAAACAATCATATTTCAAAATTTATCAATGAAAATCAAAATGGAATCTCAGATTTTAACAGAGCTTACAAATGTAAAGACCAATGGGTTTATATTTACTGTAATAACATCCCTGATAAAGAAGTAATAGATTTAATAAATAAAAAATTTAATTTAACTATTAATAATAGTTCAGATATTGAAAAATTGTTTTTATCATATAATTCATCAGACTTAATTCAAAATCTTTCTATGCATGATATACATATGTGTGTAGTAACAAATCCGAAAGAAGATAATTACGATTTTCTGATTAATCCCATTACTCTGAAAATGATAACAAACAAAGATAATCATCCCTCACTAATTTCACTCGAAATGGCTCATAATATGTATGATCTTGGTCTGAAAAACAAAAAGGTTATTAATTGCCCGGAATTAGGAGAACATAACAATAAGTTTTTGAAGCAATTAGGATATAGAGAAGAAGATATTTCAAATATGTATAAGAAAAAAATTATTTTTAAAAATTAATTATCTTCTATTTTTTCTATAACCGTTTTTTAAAGATTTTTTTCTTGAATAAAACTTTTTTTTCTTTTTACTAATTCTTCCAAATTGATTCAAGTTATCTATATCCCCTTTCAATGAATACTTTGAATCTGAAAGTATTATTGATGCCCCAATCAATCTTTCAATTTTTTTGATACTGGATTTTTGTGGAGGCATAACAAAAGAGATTGCCTTCCCTTCTCTGCCGGCTCTTCCAGTTCTGCCTACTCTATGTACATAATCATCTAATTGGTCAGGAAGATCAAAATTTATAACTACAGAAATATGAACCACATCAATTCCTCTTGATGCAATGTCAGTAGCTACTAATATCCTAAATTTCCAGTCAGCAAAACCCTTAAGTGATATTTTTCTTTGTGCCTGAGTTCTGTTTGAATGAATTTCAGTGGCTGTATGTCCCATATTGCGAATATCTTTTGCTAATTTTTTTGCACCATATTTCGTTCTGGTAAAAATAAGTATAGAGTCATTATGATATTGCTCTAACAAGGCTTTGAGTAATTGTGATTTATTATTTTTAGGAATTATAAACGCTTCATGATCTAATTTATCCGGCGTTGTACCCTGGGGATTTATTTCAATTTTTTTCGGATCATTCATAAATCTGTGAACTAATTTAGATATAGCTTTAGGCATAGTTGCAGAAAATAACATCATCTGGTGTTTAGATGTGATTTTTTCTAATATTTTAGTTATTTCAGGTAAAAATCCTTCATCAAGCATTCTGTCTGCTTCATCTAAAGTCAGGACATTAATTTTATTTAACTTAAACTTCCCCTGATTAATTAGATCAGCCAATCTACCAGGAGTTGCTATTATAATATCCGGAT
>CAZMBU010000112.1:0-3967 GCA_964564565.1 uncultured Dehalococcoidia bacterium
AAAAAGAAAGTAAAAAAAATTATACCACTTAAAAATAAGAAAAGAAATTTATGCAGATAGTGTTTTCGATTTACTTTTTATATTAGTTTTCTTAAATTTAAGATTCCCATCAGAAGCAGTGATATTAATTTTAATACCATCTGACACTTTACCTGAAATAATCATAGTTGATATTTCATTTTCAATTTTTCTTTGTATTAGTCGTTTTAAAGGTCTTGCGCCAAATTCTTCATCATAGCCTTCAGATATCAGTAATTCTTTTGCTGAATCACTTAAATGTATTTCAATGCCTTTTTCATCAAGTCTTTTCTGAATATCTTTAATTATCAGATCAGAAATTTGTTTCAATTCATCTTTTGTTAATTTTTCAAAAACAATAATTTCATCAATTCTATTAATAAATTCAGGTCTGAAAGATTTTTTTAACACTTGATCAATTGAAGATCTTTGTTTAACGGCTTCCTGATCTGAAAGATCCTGTAAAAATCCAAAATTATTTGTCATATTATCTGCTGTAATAAGATTACTTGTCATAATAACAATAGTATTCGTAAAATCTACCGTTCTTCCCTGGCCATCTGTTAATCTCCCATCATCTAATATTTGTAAAAGTATATTAAATACATCTGGATGTGCCTTTTCAATTTCATCAAAAAGTATAACTCTATAAGGTCTTCTTCTAACACTTTCAGTTAATTGGCCACCTTCATCAAAGCCAACATATCCAGGAGGCGATCCGATAAGTCTTGATACACTATGTTTTTCAACATATTCTGACATATCTACCCTGATCATATTTAATTCATCATCAAACATAAATTCAGACAAAGCTTTAGCAAGTTCTGTTTTTCCGACTCCTGTTGGTCCCATAAACAAAAAGCTTCCAATTGGTTTTGAAGGGTCTTTAAGTCCTGCCCTGGATCTTCTTAATGCATCAGATATTGATTTAACTGCATTGTTTTGTCCTATAACTCTTTTATGAAGATATTTTTCAATCTTCATTAATTTTTTCGATTCATCATTTAACAAATTTGTAACAGGAATTCCTGTCCATGTAGATACCGTTTTAGCAATATCTTCAGGTTGAAGGATAATATTATTATCAACAGGTTTTTCTGTCTGATTTTTTATTTCCTGTTCAAGAATTATTCTGTTTTCTTTGAATTCTGCTGCCAATTTATAATCTTCTGATTTAGATGCATCATATTCTTTCAATTTCAGATCTGCCAAATCATCTTTTTTTAGAGATAGTTCATCTTTAATATCGCTATCTTTATTTTCAATTCTTAATCTTGCAGCTGTTTCATCTATAAGATCAACAGCTTTATCAGGGAGCAATCGTCCGCTAATATATCTTTGTCCTAATTTCACTGCTGAATCTAAAGCTTCATTATTAATTTTAATTTTATGATGATCTTCAAGTCTGGGTTTTAATGATTCCAACATTTCAACTGCAAGTTCAGTATTTGGCTCATTAATTAAAACAGGCTGGAACCTTCTTTCAAGAGCTCCATCTTTTTCTATATATTTTTTGTATTCTGCTTCAGTGGTTGCTCCCATGCACTGCAATTCCCCTCTGGATAATGCGGGTTTCATTAAATTACTTGCATCTATAGCTCCTTCCGCAGATCCCGCTCCTACAACAGTATGCAATTCGTCGATAAACAAGATTACACTTCCATCAGAACTTTTGATTTCATCCATGACTGCCTTTAATCTTTCTTCAAATTCCCCTCTGAATTTACTTCCTGCGATTAAAGCTCCCATATCTAAAGCTAATATTTTTTTATTTCTTAAAATACGTGGGACATCATTTTTAACTATCTTTTGTGCCAAAGCTTCAGCAATAGCTGTTTTACCAACACCAGGGCCACCTATTAATACAGGATTATTTTTACTTCTTCTGATTAACGTCTGAATTACACGTGATATTTCTGCTTCACGACCTGTTACCGGATCAAGCTTACCTCTGGAAGCCAGATTAGTTAAATCAGTTGTGTATCTGTTAAGAGATCGATATTTCTTTTCAGCATTTTCATCAGATACTCTGTGGCTACCTCTGATTTTTTGTAAAGCTTTATAAACTTTTTCTATTTCAATATTAAATTCTCTGAACAATCTCACAACCAAACCTTGTTGTTCGTGACATAATCCAATCAGAAAATGTTCTGTACTAATAAAATCATCCTGCAATCTTTTACTTTCAGATTTAGACCTTTCAAGTAATGCTTCAAGTCTTGGGGATGCATATACCTGCGATGACGGGTATCTCATTCCTATTGTTGATTCCATAGCAGAAACCAATCTGTTTCTTAAAGATTTAACTGCTGTATGTAATTCCTCAAATATAAGCATTGGAACACCTTTTTCGTGTTCAAGCAAAGCTAACAATATATGTTCCGGATCCCATTGTGTATGTTTATATTTCCACATTAATTCCTGTGACAAATGCAATACAGCTTGAGCTTCTTTTGTAAAGTCAGATTCTCTGAAAGCCATTAATTATCTCCAAATCTCATCATATAAAACTTATTATTAATAGAATATGTTATTTTGATCCTTTTGTCAATATGTTTCTTGATACAACATGACTCAAGTTTACACGGGGGTAATTATTTATATAGAATAAAGAAATGATTATAGACCTTCACTGCCATTCTAATAATTCTGATGATTCCTTGCTTAGCATAGATCAAATAGCTGCTCGTTCCAAAGCAAAAGGATTAGATGGAATATGCATAACAGACCATGAATATTTTAATAATGAAGAAGAATTAAATAATATTTCAAAAAAAAATGATATTAAAATTTTCTCTGGAAGTGAAATTAATACAGATATCGGGCATATTTTAGTTTATGGACTCAAAGAATATAAATTTGGAATGCACAGGATAGAATTTCTTCGTAAAGAAGTAAAGCAAGTAAGTGGCGCCATGATATGGGCCCATCCATACAGAAGGATTATTAATGAAAATGAAAAAATGAATACCACTGAATTTAATAACAGAATTAACAACACATCAAAATCAGAAATAATTAATCTTATAAACGCCCTTGAAACAAATAATGGAAGAGGAACAGACTTTCAAAATCATTTCTCAAAAAAGCTTGCAGAAAAATGCTCACTTAAAATGATTGGGGCAAGCGATTGCCATCTTGAAAAAGATATAGCAACATGGGCAACAAAATTTGAATCAGAAAAAATAGAAACAAATAAAGATTTAATTTACCAAATAATAAATGGTAATTATTCCCCAATAATAATAAACAATTCTTAAAGTTTAAATATTTGGATGAATACTATTCCATTGTGTTGAAGTTTCGTAAGCTGCTCCAAGAGCACAAATAAGTGCTTCAGTCATTGGGTGCCCAATTATCTGTAGCCCGATAGGCATTCCATCGGAACTTATGCCACACGGAAGGGTTAATGTAGGATATCGGTTATAATCAAAAGGTACTGTAAATTTTTGAAATGCGGTGCCTCTTAGGCTATCCATTGGACCATAATGGATGGAATCATCAACATAATGAGGAAAATCTATAACACAAGGGGCAATTAAAACATCAACATTCTTTAATGAATTTGCAATTAAAGTATTACTCTGATCTCTTTTATTACAAGCTTCTATATATTCTTCCTTAGTAATAGAATGCCCTGTTTCAAGCCACCCTCTAAACCATTTGCCATACTCATTTTTACGCGAAGGGTAATTTTCAGCATGGGCATATGCAGCTTCGGATGTACACAATGTTCTCCAGTATGGTAAGAATTCTTCCACATCGGGCATTTTTACATCCTGAATCTCTAAATTCAAACCCTGTATATCTTTAAGCGCCTGTCTCACAGCATCTGATATTTCTTTATTAACTCCTTTGCTGGCATAATTATCATCATATCCAATTTTTATATTATTAATATTTATATTAGCCGGATCCTCGTCATCAATATCTGAAACTGAAGTAAAAT
>CAZMBU010000113.1:0-3945 GCA_964564565.1 uncultured Dehalococcoidia bacterium
TTTTTTATCTTTTGAGTTATTAATAGATGAAATTAAGAGTGTTTTAGGAGAAGAAGGTAGAGAAGATTCTAATAATAATATTAATAAAATTTCTGATTTAAAAAACAAATGGCTTAGTGAATGGTCCTCTCATTTAAATTCTGATGAATTGCCAATTAACCCTTATAGAGTAATTAATGAGATAAATAATTCTATTGATCTTGAAAATTCTATTGTAACTCATGATGCAGGTGCTCCAAGAGACCAAATTGTTCCTTTCTTCAAAGCCACTGTTCCTCATAGCTATATAGGTTGGGGTAAAACTACACATTTAGGTTTTAGCATCCCGCTAATGATTGGTGCAAAAAAAGCTAATCCAGAAAAGTTTTGTTTAAATTTAATGGGTGATGGGGCTTTTGGAATGTCAGGATTGGATATAGAAACAGCTGTAAGATCTAAATTAGCTATTACCACAATAATATTAAATAATGGAGGCATGGCTACATATCCTGGAGGATTCCCAAATGCAAGAGAGAAATTTGGGGTTTCATTTATGAAAGGTAATTATGCCAAAATTGCTGAAGGTATGGGTGCTATAGGGATAGAAGTGAAAGAGGTAAATGAAATTTCAGAAGCTATAAAAAAAGCTCAAATAGAAAACAGCAAAGGTAACACTGTTTTGATAGATATTCATACTGGATATGATGACAAAAGATCGAAATGGTAGACTGAAAAGATTTTCAAACCTTATTTTACTATTGTTTGGAGTTAATGGCGTAATATGCGTTGCTACAACTATACTTGGATTGCTTACAGATAGAAGAATCTTGGGTACTTTTAATATTCTATACATTGAAGAATTAAATAGGTTTTTATGGAATATTCAATTTTTTAGTTTTTGGATACTAGCACTAGGGATCGTATTTGGATCAGTTATAGCAATTTCAATTACATTATTTAAATCTGAATCTAAGTAAAATAGTATACCGTTGCAGAATATATTATAAGGATTAATACAAGTGTAATTGAAATGTATAAACTTATTTTTTTGAAAATTTCATTAATTTTGATTTTGAAATTACTTATCAGATTTTCTTCATTTTCCATTTAATATATTTACCATTCGATCATAACTTTGCCACATTCACCATTTTCAAATATTTCATATGCTTGTGCAATTTCTTTTAAGGTAAATTTGTGAGTAATAGTTTGTTCAATAGGAACATTGTTGTCAATTATATGCTTTGCAGCATTTTCAAGCTCTGTAATCCCAATAGTCCATTATCCTTTTATTGTTAATTGTTTATGGATTATTTGATTACTGATTTTGACTGTAGTCTCTTTGCCTGAATCTTCACCTACAAAACATAAACTTCCCCAATTTGCTGTAGAATCCAGTGCAAGATTTCTTACAGCAGGAATTCCAGTTACTTCCATTGTATATTCTGACCCCATGGAAGATGTTATATCTAGAATATTCTCTAGAGTATTATTTTGGTTTGAATCGATAGTATATTTTGCGCCAATTTCTTTATCTAGCTGTACTCGATAAGGATTTTCATCTAAAGCTATCACTTTAACTTTATTAGCAGCTGCAAATGCTGTTGCACTTAGTCCTACTGGTCCTTGCCCAATGATTGCCAGAGTAGCTCCTTTTGGTATATTTAATTTTTCTAATGCCTGATATGCAGTGCCAGTTCCACACGCTGTAGCAGCACCGACTGCAAAGGAAAGATTGTCCGGCATAGGAACGCAGGTATAATCAGGTACTTTCATATAGTCCTGGTGCCCACCATTATATGTTGTGCCAAAAACTTTTGTTCCATTAAGACACATTTGTGTATATCCTATATTGCACATTTTACATTCTCTGCATCCAGAGTAATGATGGATCATAACTCTATCTCCAACAGACAGATTTTTTACATTTGATCCCAATTCTGATATTACTCCACAGGGTTCATGTCCTCCTACAAATTTACTTGGTTTTTCAGCTCTGTATTTAGGAAAATCACTACCGCATAAACCCGAAGCTTTCATTTCTATAATTACATCATTTTCTGAAACAGAATAAGGATTTAAATCATTTATTTTTATTTTGCTGTGACCGTTAAAATATGCGCCTTTCATATCTAACTCCTTTTATATTAATAATCCTGTTTATCAAGCCAATCCTGTAATTTTTTCCCCATAGCTTTTCCAAGGCTTGAATTGGATTGTATCGGACCATCATAATGGTTTGCTGAATTGATAAAATCTTTGATTGCTTTTGGTCCTGCATCGTTTAGCAATATTGTCATAAATTCTTCAGTGTCATTCTTTCTCATAGGTTGCCACTCAACATAATAAGGTGTAGCTCTTATTTTTTTAGCAAGCATTTCTCTTTCATCTAGGTAATGATCAAGAACCATTTTAATTGTAGATGGATCTGTCCAGTCTGATTTGTAGATTACATTCCCGTATCTGTTTACTATGTAAGTCATATTAGGGAGTCTTCCGTATGCATGATGTATCTCTCCATCCAGAGAGTCCACTAGCATAGTTCTGTTAATATACTTTTCTGTCATCAATTTTGCATGTTCAAGTTTTTGTTCAAAAGATGTCAAATGAGGTATTTTTTCTCCTGGATGAGCTTCTCTAGTGTAGATGAAAATAAAATTGAATTTGCTTCCAAATTTTTCGACTAATTTATCAAAGCCTGGCGCCGCCAGAGCACATTCTGATCAGGTGATCGACCCAAATTCTATGATTGTTGTTTTTTCTTTCCAATATGTAGATAATTGTTCCAATTTCTTAGTGAGCAAATTATAAACTTTTCCATCTGGAGCTTTAGTACCTGCATTTGCGATATTTGGAAAATCAATAAATGCCTGCATATCGAAATCTAGGGGGAAAGCATCGTAATTATATGCACTCATATTATCTCCGTATAATTTTTATATTTTTATTAGTTTTTTATGTGAAATAAAAGTGATTAATCCGATTATTATACAAAATGCTCCGCAAAATAACATTCCATATGTTATGTCTAGAACATCTGTGATTCTACCTGCAATTATAGATGCAACTGATGCCATTCCCATATCTAACATAGTCATACTTATCATCCTGCCTCTATATTTTTCTTCAGTTATATCTACTATTGTGCTAGATATACAGGTTCTAAATACTGATTGAGATCCTCCAATAAAAATTGCAATTAAAAAAGCTATTAAAAGAATATTTGTATAGCCCATGATGATTACCCCAAGGCCATATAGCAGAGTGGTTCCTAATAATAATTTACCTTTAATTTTTAAATTTCCGGAAGATGCTAATAATGATGCACTTATCAATGCTCCTATTGAAGAAATTGATTGAATTCCACCAAAAGCATCAGCACCTAAATTTAATTTAACATCCACATATACTGGTAATAAACTGATATAACTAAACCCGAATGCTAATGGTCCCAACGCAAGTATTACTAACCATAAAACAGTACGATTTTCTGAAAACATATATTTAATTCCATCAGTAAAATCATTCATTGGTGAGTTTTTATGTATCTCAGAAGGATTTCCTTTATCATTAATTTTAAATGTTGTGAAAATCACAAATAAGTATGCTATGCCAGATAGAAGATATGCTGGTGCAACGTTATCATTTGATATTGCTATAATATAACCTACAACAGCAGGCCCTATTAATCTTGTAACTCCCATAGCCATTGAATTTAAAGACATCGCATTTAACATATGTTCTTTTCCTACCATTTGAGGAATAAATGATGTTCTTAAAGGTTGATTGATTGCCATTCCTAATCCCAGGCAAAAAGCTGTGGTATAAATGTGCCATAACTCTATTATTCCAGTAGAAATTAATATCAACATAACGATATAAATAGATAATGACCAGAATTGAATTATCATTAATGTTTTTCTTTTTGGGAATCTGTCAGCTATTACTCCTCCAAAAAGACCTAAT
>CAZMBU010000114.1:0-3940 GCA_964564565.1 uncultured Dehalococcoidia bacterium
TTCACTCCGTTCCCATTTTAAATAAATTTAAAATAGCTTTGGTAAAAGCTTGGTTTTCCTATTCGGGAATCCACGGATAAGTTTGCTAGACAACTAACCGAGGCATATCGCAGTCTTGCCACGCCCTTCTTCGGCTTTTGGACCCAAGGCATCCACCTTATACCCTTAATAACTTGACCTTACATTAAAAAACTTGTTTTCTCAATTTAAGACTCACCTTGTTTAGCCAAAGAATATTCAATTTTTAAAGAACAATACTCCAAATCCAAATTAAAGACACGCGCAAGAGCACGTAAACAAGGAAATTGGAGCTCCAAGAAGAGTAGTATATGTAATCTCCCGTAAAGGGTCAATACTTTTTTGATAATATATTACAAAAAATAATTATTATTATTTATTATTTTTTATTTTCGAAATATTTTTTTATTTTCCTTGAATTTTCTTTACTATTTCCTACCCATGCATCCATTAAAGTTTTTTTATGCTCAATCTTAAGTGATATAAAAATAGGCCCATCTTCATTAAGTAAAAATTCAAGCTCTGCAGAGAAAGTTTCTAAATCGTCAAAAGAATATGATTTTTCTATTCCCGAACCAATAGCTATGCTTTTAAAGTCATATTTATCTTTGCCAGGTATAGGCTGTGAACCGGTTGTATAATATACACCATCATCAAAAACAATATGAATAAAATTTTTTGGGTCTGCGTTAGATATAGTAACTAGTGATCCTAAGTTCATTAATAATCCCCCATCCCCATCTAATATAAGAATTTTTTGATCAGGCTTAGCTAAAGATAATCCCAATCCTACACTGGAAGCCTTTCCCATCACGCCATAAACAGGGAAATCAATTTCAGGTTTTTTACTAATTGATTTCCAATATCTACCAGGAGTCATAGTTGTTAAAACTATTTCTTTAGTACGATATTTATTAATAACATTTATTGCATCATCAGCATACATAATTTAATCATTCTCATTATAAATATAATTATCAGGTAATTTATTAATTACATCTAAAGATAATAATATTCTATTAATTATAAAATCATTAATTTCTTCAATAGATTTTGGAGATAAATAATAAGGCGGATTAGGCGGGATAAATTTTACTCCTATATTAGCTAATTTTGCCATATTATTTAAATGTATTGCATTTAATGGCGTTTCTCGTGGGACCAATATTAAATTTCTATTTTCTTTAATTACAACATCTGCCGCTCGTTTAATCAAATTATCAGAAATCCCATTAGAAATCGCAGCAATAGTATTCATACTAGTGGGAACAATAATCATGCCATTTGTTTTAAATGTTCCACTTGCAATAGGTGAATAAAAATCATTATTTGGATACATTTTGAACAACGATGTGTTTTTCCATTTTTCTATTGTTTCACCAAAAGAAGGTAAATTTTCATCTTTCCATACCATTCTTGCTGCAGATGAACAAACAAAAATTACATTAACATTTTGATCAATAAGAGATTTAACAGTTTGGTAACCTAGTACAGCACCACTAGCACCAGTCATAGCAACAATTATTGGATTATTATTTTTCATAATATAATTGTAATCAACTACTTATAATATTGAAACAATAGCAAGGCTAGAAATTATCAATGAAAAAGAAGAATTCCATCTAAAAAACTCAGGTTTTAAACCAAAATCATTAAATTCAGGCCAATTTCTTACATACTTAACAATAGTTATTGCAATCCCCAAAATACATCCTATGAAATAAACATAATTCAATTCGGATATATATCCGAATAATATAAATATAAATATTGAACAAATATCCAATAACAGCGAAAAATAATATGTATTTTTAATTCCAAATTTAGTACTAAAAGAATGTAAATTGTTTTTTTTCTGGAAAATATAATCTTGTGTGTGATAAATCATATCAAAACTAGAAGCCCATAAAAAAATTCCAAAACTCAAAATTAATAATTTATATTCTATATACCCTACTGCAGCAACTGCACCTCCAACTGGTGCTATAGACAATATAAAACCTAAAATAAAATTACAAAAAAAGGTAAATCGTTTCGTATAAGGATATATAAACATAATTATTAAAACAAAAGGGCTTAAGTAAAAAGCAAGTTTATTCAAGGTAAAACAAATTACGAAAAATAAAATTGCAGAAAAAACAATAACAATTTTTATAGTAAAAATACTTAATTTCTTAGAAGCTAATGGTCTGTTTTTTGTACGAATATTTTTTTGATCAATATTAAAATCTAAATATCTATTGATTGCCATTCCAAATGTTCTAGCACTACTTAACGCAAACGTTACATAAAATAAAATACCCCAATCAACAATTCCATTATTAGCGTAAATACAACCAAAATATGCAAAAGGTAAGGAAAACAAGGTTTCATGAATTTTAACTGATTTTGATATTAATAAAATTTGATTCATTTTAAAGATTCATCAAATCCATATTTTTCCCAATTTTTATCAACCAAATTTACTATATCATTGTTCATTTCAATCTCTTGAGGCCATTCACGTGACCTAGGTTCATCTTTAATTTTGTCAGTTGCATCAATACCCATTTTACCTCCATAACGATAAAATTCACTGGCGTGATCCAGGTCATCAGATGGACCTTCAGAAAGTAAAACATCTCTTCGGGGGTCAATATTAACTCCTATTCTCCACGATACTTCTGACAAATCTTGAACATTCACTTTGTCATCTACTGCAATTATGATTTTAGTTAAAGCAAGTAATCCGGTTCCCCAAATTGTATGCATAACTTTTTTTGCTTGGCCGGGATATTTCTTTTTAATTGCAACGATAATAAAATTATGAAAAATTCCTTCTGCGGGCATATTAATATCTGTTATTTCAGAGCTTATTTTCTTCAATACAGGCAACATTAGTCGTTCACTAGCTTTTCCTAAAAAATAATCTTCCTTCACTGGTTTACCTACAGTAATAACGGGAAAGATGGGATTTTTTTTCATAGTAATTTTCTTTAATTTAAATGTTGGGTATTGAGCCTGTGGAGAATAATATCCTGTATGATCGCCAAAAGGGCCCTCATCTCGATAATCATTTAAGTCTACCTCTCCTTCTAAAATAATTTCAGAATTGGCAGGAACTTCAATAGGAATAGATTTGCATTTAACCAACTTAACTGATTTAGATCTAATAAATCCAGATAAAATAAATTCATCTACATCTGGTGGTAACGGAGCTGATGCAGACCACATTGAAATCGGATCACAGCCTAATACTAACGCTACAGGGATTTTATTTATACCTAATTCTTTTGCATTTAGTTCATTTTGCGATCCTCCTTTGTAGGATTGCCAATGAACAATTGCTGAAGTTCCATCTATGATTTGAACTCTATATATTCCCACATTTCTTTTACCATTAACGGGATTTTCAGAAATAACCATAGCAGAAGTTAAATACTTACCAGCATCCAATGGCCATGATTTTATTGCGGGTAAATCATTCAATGAAAATTCTTCCGGATTAAAAACTTTTTCCTGACAAGTAGCTTTTTTAACTGATTTAGGTAAAATTTTAGCTATATTTAACAATGAAAATGCTGAATCGATTTTTTCTTTCAAAGAACTATTTTCTTTATCTACCAAAGAAATTAAACTTTCTGATTTCGAATATAAATCTTCTAAATTATCTATCCCTAAAGCATCGCAAATTTTTTCTTCAGATCCAAACAAATTTGCAACTACAGGAATATTATGATTGTCCACATTTTCAAATAATAAAGTTGGCCCATTTTTTTCAATCATCCTTGTAACAATTTCAGTTATCTCACAATTCGATGAAACTTTTTTATTTATTTTATGTAATTTATCAGAAGATTCTAACCATTCTATATATTATCTTAAATCCTCAAACATATTAATCCTTTTTCATCTTTGATCTTATTTTATTAGAAGATATACC
>CAZMBU010000115.1:0-3937 GCA_964564565.1 uncultured Dehalococcoidia bacterium
CATATCTATTAACGGTAAATGATTCATAATTTCTGTTAAATGATTTTCTTTTGGCATCCAAAGATATTGCAATTGGTTTGTTCTTGTATTCATTTGTATTCCTATCCATCTTAGATTAAAAGCCAATTGAAATGCTCCTCCAGTATAAACCCAGTCATGATAAAAATTTGAATAACTAACTTTTGGGGCCATTGCTTTAAGGAATTTACTATTTAGAGCTGCAGTTTGCCATTGAACCATAGCAAGATACGATGCGCCAATCGTTCCTATATTTCCGTCACACCAATCCTGTTTCCCTATCCATTCTTGTGTATCGTAACCATCGCTTGCTTCATTAATAAAAGGGTACCATTCACCATCAGAATCCCATCTTCCTCTGACATCTTGTAACACAACACCATACCCTTCTTTTACAAAATTAACGGCTTCTTTAACCATTTCTTCAGTATTGGTCCCATATGGTGACCTTTGCAATATTATTGGGCACGGCTGATTATCTTTAGGCAAGTATATATTTGTTGAAAGACATATTCCGTCTGACATAGGGACTTTAATGTTCATCATCATTTTTAAGTTATTAAAATTTTCATTTTCCATATTTCTGCAATATTCATTATAGGTTCTGATAAATTTTTTCCGGAGAACAAGCTTTCATTACATCAAGAACTCCGTTAATGTTTCCGGGTCTTGAACTTACTACCCTTACTATAGCATTATCTAAGCCTTTAGAAAGATCAGTAAAAGCCTTTGCAGCACCTTCAGATGATCCAAAATATCCAACTGTATTTAAGATATTTGTTGGAAATACTTCAGCAATCTCATCAGGAGAAGCTCCTTTGATTCTCATTTGGTCTAGGTAAGCTAATTCTTTAGAAAATCCCATTCTTTCAAAATGGGCTCTATATCCTAATTGTCTTTCTTTTTCAGTAGGAACAGTAGGCCCTAGTGCATACCCTATTGTAGCTTTGGCGAGAGCAATTCTCGCACGATTTTTATCCTCGTCATCAACACAAATTCTGATGTACTCAGATATTTTGATCTCAGATGGATCTCTATTAGATCTTTCAGCACCTAATTTTACTTGTTCTCTACTCCAAGCAACCTGTTCTGGATTACACCAATTTAATGCTGCTCCATCTGCTAACTCTCCAGCTAATGAAAGCATTTTTGGTCCTAACGCTCCTAAGTAAACTGGTGTTTTAGGAGGAGGAAATATAGCTAATTTTTCTTCTAATAAAGTTTCAGTTTTTCCTCTGTATAAGACTGTTTCTCCATTTACTAGTTTCCTAACTATTGTTAGATAATCTCTCATTAATGATAGAGCAGAAATTTTGGACTTACCTAGACTATTCATAGCTCCAGGCCTATATGTCCCACCTGATCCCAATCCCATGATGAATTTTCCATTTGTTATTTGACTAACAGTACCACCTGCCATAGCAAAAGCCATAGGAGATCTCCAGATTACTGGTGAAACTGCAATACCTGTATTAATTCCAGTTGGGGTTATATTTGTGGTTGCTTCCCATCTTCTTAAACAAATTTGGTAAGAATCTTGTCCTGTTCCTTCAGGAGTCCATATACTGTTGAAACCAAGTTCAACTGCTGTCTCGCAAAGTTGATTTTGTTCATCTAAACTTAAGCGAAGAGTAGAATCTAATCCTAATCCGATTTCCATGATTTTCTCCAAGTGTTTTTTTTTAATATTTTATTATTTACATATTATCTTTCTGTATTCAAAATCTCTAAAGCTTCGAGTCAAAAATAATTATTTTATTTCTAATATATCTTCTTTTTGAATTTTAGATTCATCTAATTCCATACCTAATCCTATTAAATTTGTTTCTGCAAAAAATCCTTTTCTAGGTTTTTCAGGAGTTTTTAGAAAATGTTGATGAACTTTATTCCATTTTATTAAATACTCTTGGTAAGGAGTATGAATTGGAACCTGTGACAAGGAAAAATGTAATGTTACATTTGATGAATGACCGTGAGGAATAGTAATTAAATCATATGTACTCGCTAGATTTGCAATTTTTATAACTTCAGATAACCCTCCGGCCCAATATATATCAGGTTGCAAAATATCTAATGCATTTTTTTCTATAAAACGTAACATTCCCCACCTTGTATACTCATGCTCAGCACCTGATAGAGGTATATTAATTTTATCCTTTACTTTTTTGTAAATTTCGACTCTGTCTGGCATTACAGTTTCCTCTAACCAATATGGTCTATATTTTTCAATCCTTTTTGCCAATTCAACAACATATTTATAATCCATTGATTGCCAGCAATCCAACATTATTTCATAGTCATCTCCAACAGAATCTCTTAAGGTCTTTACCATTTCAACATTTTTTTTCAAACCTTCTAAACCAGACATTGGACCATATCTAAAAAACCATTTTTGAGCAGTGAATCCTTTTTCTTTATATAATTTTGCTCTTTCTGAAACTAAATTCATATCGGTCACATTAAACCCCAGCATTGAAGCATATGCCGGAATTTCTTTTCGTGTAGGTCCGCCTAAAAGTTTGTATACTGGGGTATTATAATATTTACCTTTTAGATCCCATAAAGCACAGTCTATTGCACTTATTGCCATCATTGTAATACCTTGTCTACCATGGACACTTAATCTATACATCTGATCCCATAGTAATTCTATTGCCAATGGATCTTTACCTAAAATTATTTTAGAAAGTGATTTTTCAACAATATCTGCATGTGCTGTATCTATAGGCCCTGCTGTTCCATATAAACCATCATTTGTATGTATCTCTATAAATATAGAGCTTGTTGAAACAATATTACCTTTTTGCAAATTGTTATTCTCATGATTTTGATCAGCATACTCAGGATAAATATCTATAGGCCTAACTAAACGATCTTCCCAAAAAATTCCATCTGATTCAAAACTACCATGTAAATTTCTGATTTTTACCGCTGTGATTTTCTGATATTGTTTATTTGCCATAACTAAATTATAACCATTAAATTAAATTAATTACTATTTCACAGGTTTAAATCCAAGCATACGTGTAGAAAACTTAAATTCCCCAATCCATAAATGAGATCCATCCCATCCAATAGTATTAGCCATTTTTATAGCATTTGAAGCTTTAGTCCCTTTACCTGTCCCTAAAATGGTTTGAGGTGATTTTCCGGAAATAGCATCCTCAATAGAATCCCAGCCTAAAACTTGATTTTTCCCTTGCTGACTAATAAAAAAACCAATATCTGTAAATACTGCACTTTGAGGAAAAGAATCATACTTTGAAATGTTTTGCATTTTCTCTGAGGACAATTCGGAAAATTTTATAGCCTTAACACTAAACCTGTCTGCAGGATACCCTGAAATTACTAACCATTCCTGATTAGCATCTAAACGTCCTGGACCTTCAGGAATATCTAAAACTTGAATTGGATCATCATCTTTAGTGGGAATTCCTTTCCAAATCCAAACTTTTCCAGATTCGCTCGAAAGAGCAAAATATTCTCCATTGTAAGCAACACCTCTAAGATCTTTCAGTTCTGCAGAACCAATTTTGTCTGAAATTGCAATTTCAGGAAGTGTGCCTGTACCGTCAAAATTTTTCCATCCATAAATCCCTTTCTGCCCTGCCAAAAACACAGTATTTCCATAAACAGAAATATCCCATGGAGCATGAGTAAATCTTCGATAAAATAAATCTGGGACTACGCCAGATTCACCAGGTATTTTATTCCATACTGATAATGAACTATCAAAATCAGAAGCAATAAATAATTTTTCCCCATTTGATGCAGGAACTCCATTTTGAATAATCCAGTTTTCGTAATAAGGATTATCATTGAATGTCATATTTAAAACTCCTGCGGGGTCGCTTGTTCCAAGTGCCCAATCAGGTTTTATATCAGGGCCAGAAGGTAATTCATTATAAACTGAAACTCT
>CAZMBU010000116.1:0-3910 GCA_964564565.1 uncultured Dehalococcoidia bacterium
CCATATATGGGGTGTGAGACATGAATTTACCACTATATCTAGATATGTGTCAATAAAAAATGCCGCTAAATAAGGGGCATTTTTTATTATTTTTTATTATTTTTAAGATTACTTAACTAGCTTTTGTTCTCGTATATTTACGTAAAAATGGTGGAAGATCAAGAGGGCTAAATACTCCTTCTGCTTCCTGCTCATCCATTCCTTCTATGTAATCTTCGTAATCTGTTTCTATCACGCTTAATGATTCTGGTGTGTCAAATCCTGTAGCTATAATAGTTACCCGAATTTCACTATTCATTTTTTCATCTGTTCCCATTCCAAAGATCATATTTACTTTAGGATCAGCAAGTTGATTTATTTCTTTGGCTGCTATTTCTAATTCAGATAATTTCAAATCTGAACCACCAACAATATTAAATAAAACACCAGTTGCACCATCGATATTTATATCTAACAATGGATTTGATAATGCTTGCCTTACAGCATCAATTGCTCGATCTTCCCCAGCTCCATAACCAATTGACATCCAGGCAGGCCCAGCATTTCTCATAATAGCATTTACATCAGCAAAATCTGTGTTTATTTCTCCTCGTGTTGTTACTACTTCAGCTATGGATTGCACTCCAATCCTAAGAACATCATCAGCCATCCTGAATGCATTTTCAGTTGTGATTTCTTCTTCACATATAATATTTAATCTTTCATTTGGAATAGCTAATAAAGTATCACAATGTTTTCTTAATTCGCTTATGCCTTCATCAGCTACTTCAGCTCTTCTAGCACCTTCAAATGCAAAAGGTTTGGTAACTACACCCACTACTAGTGCTCCTGATTCCTTAGCAATTTTTGCAACAATTGGAGCAGCACCTGTTCCTGTACCTCCTCCCATTCCAGCTGCAACAAAAATCATATCAGCTCCTAATAAGTGTTGTTGTATTTCAGCTTCTGATTCTTCAGCCGAAGCTGTACCTTTGGAAGGATCACCACCGACTCCTTGTCCTTTTGTTAATTTTTCTCCTATTCTTATACTGGTAGGAATATCTAATCCTAATAATGATTGAGCATCTGTGTTTAATGCAAGATAATCAACGCCCACTAAACGTTCTTTGTACATTCTTGTAATAGCGTTACATCCGCCTCCACCGACACCTACGACCTTAATTTTTGCTGCGCCTATTATTTCATTACTTATCATTGCCGATCTCCTTTAATTATATTGTTTATTATCTGCTGGCTAATTTTTTTTATGTTATTGTAATATTTTTTTAGAATATTCATTAAAAACCTTTTTTGAGTACTAAAGGAATAGGAATACGGGTCATTTTTTTGAATTTTTTCTGGTTTAAAACTAGAGTCTGAAGTTTCGTTTAAAATACCTCCAATTGCCCAAAGAACCATTCCCAAGACAGTAGAAAAACGAGGGTTTTTCAGTTCATCTGGTATATTTTTGAATTTAACAAGATTGTTTAAACCTATTTTAGGGCTTCCGATTCTTACATTTGTTGTGATATTTCTTGCTATAAGTTCAGATAACCCATTCAAATTACTTGTTCCTCCAGTAAGAATTATTTTATATTGTGGATTATTTTCAAAATCTATTTGCTTTGTTTTGATCTTTATTAATTTTACTAACTCTTGTGCTCTTTCTCTTGTTAACCGTATTAATTCAGTATGAGGAACACTTATAGGTTCTGGAGATAATTTGCTTTTCATTTCTATTTCTTGAACTGTATTGTTTTTTATATTTGTTGTGGCAGATCCAAATTTGATTTTGATATCTTCTGCTTCCCTTGAATCAATTTTATATGTACTAGCTATGTCGTTTGTAAAATGAAATCCTCCGACCGGAATAACTGCAGTGTATTCAACTCTTTTATTTTTGAAGAACATTAAATCCGTTGTACCTCCACCAATATCTACCATTAAAACACCGTAATTTTTTTCATTTTCATTTATTACTGAATGAGAACTTGCCAAAGGCTCAAGTATAAGTCCATCTGATTGAATATTAGCTTCATTAGCTGATTGTATTAATTTTGTGACTGCAGAAGGAGAAGCTGAAATTAAATGCGTTTTAACAGACAGGTTTGAGCTATGCATTCCTATTGGATTTAAAATTTCTTCTGCCCCATCTACTGAATAACCTATGGGGATAGTATGTAAAATAGATTTATTTTCAATATTTTGGTCAGCATCTTTTAATGGGTTTTTGATAATATCTTCTCTTGTAATTACTCCTGATTTAGCTACAGAATCTAATTTATCCCATCTATCTTCAAAATTTACATGCGATCCAGTTATTCCTAAAAATGCTGATTTTATATTTAAATTATAATATTGTTTTAATATGCTTATTGATTGATTTATACCTTCAGATGTTTTTTCAACATCCACTACATTGCCTTTACTAAGCCCCTTGCATGGAACCACGCTGTGTCCTAATATATCAATTGATCCTGATTTGGAATATTTTGCAACTATGGTTGCTATTTTTGTGGTCCCTATATCTATAGCTGTAATTGAGTTATAATCCATTTATGCCAATCTCTCAATAATTCTTAATTTTGCACTTCTACTGCTGGGGTTTTTTAACTGTTCTTTATACTCGGGTTTAATTACTTTTTTATTGACCAAATTAAATTTTTTATTATTATGTGTTGATTGTTTATATTCTTTAAAAATATTTTTTACTAACCTGTCTTCACTGGAATGGTAAGTTAAAGCAAAAACTCTGCCGTTGATTCCAATTATTTCCAAAGATGATTTCAGTCCTGATTTAATATTTTCAAACTCCTGATTGACTTCTATTCTTATGGCTTGAAATACTCTTGTGATAATTTTGATTAAATTTTTATAGGGTACTTTTTTGAAAAAGCTTTTACACACAGACATAAGTTTTTCGCCATTATTAATTGGTCTGTTTTTTATTATGTGATCAATGAACTTTTTGGAGTTGTTATTAATGGGGAAATCGGCATTTAATGACAATATTTGAATAAGTTTTTCTTTTGAATATTTATTTATTATTTCATAGGCTGTTAAAGGATTTTGTTGTGTGTCGAATCTCATATCTAATCTGCTATTACTGTTGTAACTAAATCCTCTTTTTAAATCCTGAAGATGATAATTCGATAAGCCAAAATCAAAAATTATATTATCAATAGCATTAATTTGTTGCTCTTTGGCTATTTTGATTATATTTGAATAATTATCATGAATAAAATTAATTTGTTTGAAATTTCGTAAATTATTTATTGCTAAATTTAAAATTTCAGAATCAGTGTCTATACCAATGATATTTACATCATTGGTATGCTTTAATATTTCTTTAGTTATTCCCCCTTCACCAATAGTACAGTCAAATATTGTTGTTTTTGTTTTACTTAAATGTAAATGCTCAATAATTTTTCCAGATAATACAGGGATATGAAATGAATTCAAACTTTAGAACCGCATATAATTGATAAATATGTTGGGATTCTTGCAAATATATAAATTGATTTGCAAGGTAAATTAAGTTCTTTTTTTTATATAATAAATATATTGATAAGGAGAGTAATGAAATACATTGTTATAACTGTTAGCGACACTTCTAGTTTTGATGCAAAAAAAGATTTGAGTGGTCCTGAAATTATAAAATTTATGGGTAAGGAAAATATTTTATTGGGAAAAGAAATTATATCTGACGATGTTGATAAAATAATTTTCACATTTAATAAATGGCTTGCAGTTGAAGAATTAGATCTGATTTTGACAACTGGAGGTACAGGTATAGGTCCTAGAGATGTTACTCCTGAGGCAACGAAAAAAGTTATTGATTATGAAATCCCTGGTATTCCTGAATTAATGAGAGTTAAAAATTATTTAAATACTGATTATGTTTCTTTGAGTAGAGCCGTAGCAGGAGATA
>CAZMBU010000117.1:0-3908 GCA_964564565.1 uncultured Dehalococcoidia bacterium
AGAATTAAATTCATATATTAATGAAAATTATAATAAAATTTCAGAATCTACTACAACCGATAACAAATTAATAACAATACCAACTTATTACGGGGGAGAATTTGGCCCAGATTTGGATAATGTTATTAATCACACAAAATTATCTAAAAATGAAGTTGTCAAAACACATTCATCAGTAAATTATTTAGTTTACGCAATTGGATTTAGTCCAGGATTCCCTTATCTTGGTGGGTTGCCAGAAAAATTAAATACTCCAAGATTGAAAAACCCCAGAACAAAAATACCTGCAGGTTCGGTAGCAATTGCTGAAACCCAAACTGGAATTTATCCATCTGCAACTCCTGGTGGATGGCAAATTATAGGAAAAACCCCATTGAAATTATTTGATCCTAAAAGAACTCCTCCAGTTTTATTAAATCCAGGCGACAGAATAAGATTCGAGCCAATAAAAAGCATTAAATTGTATAAAGCACTAGAAAAACAAATATCTATTAATAAATATAAAATTAAAACTGATGAAATCTAATCAAATAAAAAAATCTACAATTATTATAGAAGATCCAGGTTTGTTCAGTACTATTCAAGATCTAGGAAGATTTGAATATCAAAAATATGGAGTCCCAACAAGTGGAGCATTAGATAGCTTAGCTTTCCAAATCGGGAATATTTTACTCGGAAATTCTTACGATAACCCTGGAATAGAAACCACTATGATTGGTCCAACTATAAAATTCAAATCCAATATGTGGATTTGTATAACCGGGGCTCAAAGTTCCCCAACAGTTGATGGCCATGAAATTCAAATGTGGAAACCTATATATGTAAAAGAAAATTCCATACTAAATTGGGGAACACTAAATTGGGGAACAAGGTCATATATATTATTTAAAATGGACATGGAAATTGAAAAAACAATGAATAGTTATTCGGCCAATACTAGCATTGGGATCGGAGGCCACGATAATGGGCTACCTTTAAAGAAAGGAGATAAGATAAGTCTAATAAATTCTAATTCCTCAATCCCACCTTTATATAATAATTTTGATTATACAAAACTCTATATATCTCAAGAAAATGATATAACATTAAGAATTATACTAGGGCCGCATGATGATTATTTTAATCAAAATGAAATAAATAAATTTCTATCATCAGAATATAAAATAACACCACAATCAAATAGAATTGGATATCGATTATCGGGGACTCAAATAAAGCATATTAACAAATCTGACATAATATCTGAGGGAGGCTCTTTAGGGTCAATTCAAATTCCAGGAGAAGGCCAACCTATCATTTTATTACAAGACAGAGGAACAACAGGAGGCTACCCAAAAATTGCAACTATTGCAACTGTAGATATACCTAAAATTGCTCAAGCACAACCAGGACAGGTGATTAAATTTAAAAAAATAGACATCGAAGAATCCATATCTTTACTTAGATCAAACAATCAAATATTAGACAATCTAAATTCTAGGTACAAAACTAATTATTATATTGATATAGAAAATACCAATAAAGAAATTACTATATTTGATAAAAATAAAAATAAAATTGCATCAACGGAAGTACCTGAACCAATTCAAGATTACAAATCATATCATCTGAATGCAAAATATAAAAAGAAAAAGTACTCATTTAAAATAAACATTGATAATATTTAGTATTAAAAATTAGAATCATATGGATTATTTAAACCCAATATACGAATGGCTTATAAATCTTCCTTTTTATTATTGGATTATAGCAATATGCTTTTTATCTTTAATGGATTCATTTATAAGCCCAATTCCTCCAGATCCACTTGTAATTTTATCTGTAACTTATTTTCCTGAATATATTATATTAACAATAATATTAGTTACTATCTCAAGTTATATTGGAGGATTAATTAGTTACTTTTTTGCTATCAAAATTCACCAAAATTACAAAAATTTCATACATTACTTTATATCCGAAGAAAAATTTATAAAAACAAATAAAATATTCAACGAGAAAGGAAGCATTTTTATTCTCATTAGTTCTATCACATTTATCCCATATAAATTGATCGCCTGGTTATCAGGATTAATGAGATACAAAGTTAGTACATTCAGTATTTATACATTAATAGGAAGATCTGTAAGATATGGAGCAGTGGGGATATTAAGTTATATTTTTGGAGACAATATTAAAAACATGCTTGAAAAAAGTTTGCAAATTTCAGATTACCTAGCTTATTTATTAATAATTTTATTAATAATATATTTTATTGCTTGGTATTTAGTAAAAAAGATTAATATAAATCTAAAATAAACTACTATCAGAATTTTTTAATTTTGACAAAACATTTACACAATGATCCATTTCACTTTCATTATTATAGAAAAAAGGTGAAACTCTAACATGCCCTGTCCTGCTGTCTCCAATAATTCCAGCTTTTTTTAGTTCCTCAACAACAAAGGGAGGGTTAGAACACTCAATCATAGTAATGCTTGCATGATTATTTAAATCTTCTGGAACTTTTAATGAAAATCCTAAATCTATCAAACTATTAACTAATAAAGAAGTAAGATAAAGAGTTCTATCTCTAATATTCTCCACTCCAGTATCATTAATAAATTTCAATCCTTGCTCTGCTGGATATACAGCACTTATTGAAGGTGTTCCTGTTTCAAATCTTGAAGCAGTATCAGAAAATTCTATTGTATGAGGATCAAATTCAAATTGCCTTTTATGAGAAAACCATCCAGTAACAGAAGGTTCAAGTTGTTCAATCAATTCTTTTTTAACATACATATAAACAATACCAGAGCCTCCCAATAACCATTTCAATCCACCAGAAACCATTATATCTATTTCTTTATCCTTGACATTAATAGGTAATTGCCCTGTTGCCTGGTAATCATCCAGGAAAAAAAGAGCATTATTATTTTTTGCAACTTTTAATATTTTTTCATAGTCATTAATATATCCGCTTAAAAAATACACTCTGCTAGTTGCTACTAATTTAGTTTTTTCGGATATTTGTGAAATAAATTTTTCAGTATCAACATATTTCATTGATTCTGATTTTACAATTTTAACTTTCCCCTGCCCTTTTAATTCTCTTGCCTTAAAATTATGCGCTATTGTAGGAAAATCTAATTCAGAAGTTATAACTTCATCTTCAGCATTAAGGTCAATACATGAAGAAATAACAGCAATAGCTTGAGAAACACTTGGCATTATTGCAATTTCATCCGCGGAAGCATTAATTAATTTAGCAAACTCAGCTTTCAATGAATTTGTCTTTTCAATCCAATCAGAGTACCATGCGGAAGATCCAAGAGTTGTCCATGTATCAATATAAGATAATAATGCATCCTTAGATTGATTAGATAACAAACCTAAAGAACATGTATTTAAATAATTAGTATTATCCAATGTTGGAAATTGATCTCTTAATTTTTGCCAATTAACATTTTGATTCATAATATCTCCTTAAATTTATGATGCTGTCATCTTACTATATTTACCAAGATCATTAAAATTGCCTTTATAAATATAAAATAAAACTTCCTGATTTCTATAAATATAAACTATCAATGCAAAAATCAAACCTTGTAAGGCTATTGAATAACCAGGGTCAATATAATCTGCAGAAAGACCGTTTATAAAATTGAAGAATGCCATGCTTCCACCTACATACATTGAATAAACACCTGCTATTCTACCTCTCACATAATCAGGGGACATTAATTGTATAATGGTATGAACTATTATCATAAATCCCGTCTGGCTAAACCCCATAAGTATAGTTGCAAAAAGTGCAAAATATAAATTTGTTGAAAAAGATAGCAAAATAGGCGCAATTCCACTAAGTATTGCATAAAAATAAAACAGTTTACCTTTTAATTTTTCATCTGCAGCACCAGCTAAAATCA
>CAZMBU010000118.1:0-1405 GCA_964564565.1 uncultured Dehalococcoidia bacterium
AATTGTGGAAATCTTACAATCTGATCAAAAATTATCTCCACTTTCAGAATTATTACTTTTTTATGTTTCAAGATCAGCCATTATTGTAGAAAAAATAAAACCTGCATTAGAAAATTATGATGTTGTTATATGTGATAGATATTTTTATTCATCAATTGCATATCAAGGTTATGGTAGAGGAATGAATATTAATTTTATAAATCAAATAAATGATGAAGTAGTAAAACATATTATTCCTGATTTAATATTCTATATGGATATAAATTGGGAAGAAAAGAAAAACCGTAAAGGTATAAATATAAAAGATAGATTTGAAAAGGAAGATCGTATTTTTCATGAAAAAGTAAGGAATGGTTATAAATCTTTGGCTAAACAAGATTCTAATAAATGGAAAATCATAAATGCTAAAGAAGATGTTAACAAGATTTCATCATATATTTATGAAACTGTTAAGTATAATCTTAATATTTAATAAGAATTAAAATATTCGCCAATTTGATTGGATGCATTAATTAAAATATCATCAGATTTTGCAAAGCATAATCTGATCAATTTACTTTTTTTCAATTCTTTAGCATTTTTATTATAAAATACACTGATTGGTATTCCTGTTACTTTGGCATTTTTAATCAGTTCAATACAAAATTCTTCTGGTTGAAATTTTGGAAACTTTTCTTCGTATGACATATTGATAAAATAAGTTGACTCTGGAAGGTACGTAACTACATTATTATTTATTAAATTGTTATAAATTAAATCTCTTTTCGTTTGAAAAGTATTTCTTAGGTTTTCATAGTATGTTTTTGGTTTTGTATACGCATATGCTATTGCTTCTTGTAAATTAGGAGGAACAGTAAATGTGATAAATTGATGAGTTCCAGCGACCTTGTCAATTAGTTCTTTACAACCTATTGCAAACCCAATTTTCCAACCAGTCAGTGAGAAAGTTTTTCCTGCAGAACCGATTTTGATTACTCTTTCTTCCATGCCAGGCAATGATATAACAGGTATATGCTTTTTGTTGTCAAATACAATATGTTCATGAACTTCATCTGAAATGATGATCATATCATTTTCAATTACTATTTTTGATAGATCTTTTAGTTCATCCAAACTAAACATTTTTCCAAGAGGATTCATTGGGTTGTTGAGTATTATGAGTTTACTTTTTTTTGTTATAAACGGTTTTAATATATCATATGAAAATTTCCATTCAGGAGATTCAAGTGGGATACATATTGCGATACCTCCAGCCTTTTCTACTATCGGCTTATAAGAATCATAAGCAGGTTCAAAAATTATAGCTTCATCTCCTGGAGTAATGTTGCTGAGTATAGAAGATGCCAAAGCTTCAGTTGCTCCATTAGGAACAGCTATAACAAAAGAGCAGCTGGGATTAATCTGG
>CAZMBU010000118.1:1415-3904 GCA_964564565.1 uncultured Dehalococcoidia bacterium
TTCAGTTGCCCCATTGGTAATAAGGATTTCATTGTTCCAATCAAATTCCAATTTGTAATGATCATTCAAATGTTTTGAAATATTTTTTCTTAAACTTTCTAACCCTTTCATTGGTGGATATTGATTACTAATAGTATTAAGAGCTTCCGCCGCTTTATGTATTATGTCGATTGGTCCATCTTCGTCAGGAAATCCTTGTCCTAAATTTATAGCGTTATTTTTTATGGAAAGCTCAGTCATTTTTTGAAAAATTGTGGTTTCTTCTTTTTTCATATTTTTTGTGTTATTGAATTTTTCTAAAAAAAAATCTCTCCTAAAGAGAGATTTTGTCATGTTTACCTCTCACAAGGTCACGTATGATCTGGGGCACCTTTTCACCAAGGTTGCCAGACAGGATTTTTGGCCCAGTCGCCTAACCTGTCATTCTCAACGAATGTCTGACTAATTTAACATATATTTATAACAAATTCTAGAGTTAGGCATTGGTTATAAATTCAACCATGTCTGCAGTTCGACAACTGTAACCCCACTCATTATCGTACCACCCAATTACTTTTACTAAATTTTCACTTATTACTTCGGTGGATAAAGAATCAATGATACAACTTGCGGGGTTTTGTTTGAAATCTACACTAACTAATGGTTCGTCAGTTATTTCTAATATGTTTTTTAAATTTGAATTAGAAGCATCTTTGAAAGCTTGATTGATTTCATTTTTTGTAACTTTGCTTTTGAGATTGCATACCAAATCTACAGATGATACATATAAAGTAGGAACTCTAAATGCTAAGCCATTAATTTTACCTTTTAATTCAGGTATTATTTCTCCTACAGATTTCGCTGCTCCTGTTGTTGTAGGTATAATATTCATTCCCGCAGCTCTTGCTCTTCTAAGATCTTTATGTCCTCTATCCAATATTGACTGATCATTTGTTGTAGAATGAATAGTTGACATAAACCCTGATTCGAAACCGAAATTATCATTTAAAACTTTAACCATTGGGGCGACACAATTAGTTGTGCAAGAAGCATTAGATATGATTTGATGATTATTTTTGTCATATTCAGATTCATTTACGCCTAAAACCATAGTTATGTCATCATTTTTAGCTGGAGAAGATATAATTACTTTTTTTGCGCCGCCATTTATATGCCCTATAGTATCAGTAGCTGATCTAAACCTTCCAGATGATTCAATGACTACATCCACTCCCGAAGATTTCCAATCTATTTCATTAGGATTAGAATAAGAACTCCATTTTATTTTTTTCCCATCAACAATTAAATTTTCATCATCATAACTTATATCTTTTTCATATATTCCGTAAATACTGTCATATTTTAATAAATGGGATTTGGTCTTTGCTCCCGAATGATCATTTATTGCCACTACTTCTAGAGATTTGTGATATTTCAAAATTGCTTTGAAGACGTTCCTGCCAATTCTTCCAAATCCATTTATTCCTATTTTCGTACTCATTTAAACCCCTTTGTACTTATTTTAAATTTTCATTGCTTGAAATCCAAGATAATTTATATTTTTATTTTGCGATATAATTTCACTTATTCTATTGTATTTAGCTGTTCTTTCTGACCTGGCCGGAGCACCTGATTTTAATTGGGTAGCTTGTGTTCCTATAGCAAGATCAGCAATAAAACTGTCTTCTGTATCTCCTGATCTATGACTGATGATTGTATTTAACTTATTTTTATGTGCAAAATTTATTGCATTAAGTGTTTCTGAAATTGTTCCAATCTGGTTTGGTTTAATAAGCACTGTGTTAGCAGAATTTTTTGATATTGAAGTTTTTATTTTATTGATAGATGTCACTAAAAGATCATCTCCAACAATTTGGACTTGAGAACCAATTGCTTTATTTAATTTTGTCCAATTTTCCCAATCATCTTGATCAAAAGGATCTTCAATACTTTTAATAGGGTAGTTTTTTACTAGATGTATATAAAAATCAAGTAATTCATCTGATGTCATGTAATTATTTTTATTCTTTTGCATTATTTTATATTTATTATTTTCTATAAGCTCTGATGCTGCTACATCTAATCCTATGAATACATCTACACCAGGTTTGTAACCTGCTTTTTCTATACACTTCACTATTAACTTTAAAGGTTCTTCATTATTATTATAAGGAGAAATAAATCCACCTTCATCGCCAACACTTGTAGAATTTCCTTTTGATTCTAAATATGATTTGATAGTCCAGTATATTTTGACACAGCAATTTATCGCATCAGAATAATTTTCAAATCCAAGAGGTATGATCATATATTCTTGGAAATCACTTGATAAAATAGCGTGTTTCCCTCCATTTAGTATATTCATTAGCGGAACAGGTATTTGATAAGATATGAAATCTTTATCAAAAATTTCATATGTTTCTAAATTGTTAGCTAAGGCGAGAGCTTTTGTAAAAGACGTTGATAAAGATAGTAGTGTATTTGCACCTAGATTTGATTTGTTTTCAGAA
>CAZMBU010000119.1:0-3843 GCA_964564565.1 uncultured Dehalococcoidia bacterium
GATACATATGGTTCATATGACCTGATGTGGCTTATCTGTGTATTTGTAGGATTTGCTTCAGCTGCAGTACATTTTCCAATTAACGGTAGTGCAGTTTTAAGAATTAAATCTCAAAGATTAAAAGTAAGTGTGGCAGAATAGCTAATTATCTTCTGAACTTACTGTATGTATAACGTTAGTTATTAAAACAATGGCAACTAAAATTATGCATCCGGTTATTGGAAGGAACCTGACAGTTAGTTGTGCCCCATAACTTTCAGCTATTGTTCCATATAAAAATGATCCGATGGGTGATGACCCTATGCATATTGAAAGAAGTCCCATAGCAAGAGGTCTTTCATTATTGTTTGTGGATAGTTGTACAACTGATGCCTGAGTTGCACCGAATCCGGCTATCCCAAAACCGACAATCAAGATTATTCCAAGGCTTAATATATAGTTTTCAGAAAATGAATATATAAATAAACCAAAAAGAGAAATTGCTGAAAACACTGCGAATATTATACCTATTCTTTTTATATTCATTCCGAATATAAACATACCTGTTATCATTGCGCCAACTGCCTCCACAGCTATAATTATAGAACTAAATTCAGCTGATCTCCCAAGGACTTCAACTGCGATAAATGGAGCCATCGATTGCTGGGGAAACATAAATAAATTCATAATTATTGTACCTGCACATACAACAAGGACTATTTTATTGTTTTTGATTAGATTGGAATAATCTTTTATCGTTACTTTTTGCGATTGTGGTTTGTATGCATCAGGCTGTGTGTAATCTATCATTATTGTTGTGATAAGAGTAATAACAAAGAATACAATCATTAATAAAATCCCATAAGAATCTGACAAAAATGTTAGGAACAATCCTGCAAGTAGTGGTCCGATTAATTTGCTGAATTGCCATAGAAATGACTCTACTGCATTGCCTCTTACTATGAATTCCCTGCCAAGAATATCAAACATTAACATTCTTCTTGAAGGGAAATCTATAACTGTTCCTATTCCATGAAAAAATAATGTTATATATATAACTGTAACATTAAGATTTTCTGTTACGGAAAAAATGAATAATATTGCAATAGCAACTATGGATATTGTACGTCCGACTATCATTAGCTGCTTATTATCATATTTAGACGCTAAAGTACCGACTAATCCTCCAAACATTGACCATGGTAAAGACCACATAATATTTGCAAAAGTAACCTGAAAAGGCGATTCTGTCAGATTGTACATAATGATTATTATTAAAACTATCTGTATCCAGAATCCTATAGATGAGGCAAAGCCACCTATTGAAAGTTTTATAAAATTTGAGCTTAAAAGTAAATTGTTATTATTCAATAAATTTAAATAGTTAAATAGAGCTGATTAAATTTATCACAAATATATAGGATGTAAATATGCTTAATTGGATATTATTATTTAAACAGGTTTATTTTAATTAAATTTAAACAATGAGTGACGAAAGTTTTTTAGAAAGTTTTGAGAAATGCACTTTGCCATGGAAAGAATGGAATCATATAGCTCATGTTAGGATGGCTTATCTAAGTTTAAAAAAATATGGGGAATTACTTGGTACCGAAATGATAGTTAAAGGTATAAAACAGTACAATAAATTTAATTCTGATAAAAAAATGGAAATTGGATATCATGAAACAATAACAAGATTTTGGATTAATGAAATAAAATTAAATTTAGAAAATACGGTTAATTTTAGAGAATTTGAAAAACAAAATTCTGATTTGATGAAGTTTAAGTATATATTTGATTTTTATGATAAAAAGATACTTTTTTCAGATGAAGCAAGATTAAATCACATAAGAATTTAGTACAATGTTTTAAATATATATAGAGGGGTGATTATGACTTTTCAGCAATCAATACAAACATGTTTAAATAAATATGCAGACTTCAAGGGTAAAGCTTCAAGACCTGAGTATTGGTGGTTTTTCTTATTTACTGTTATTGTTGGAGTTGTAGCAGGAATACTGGATGCAGTTATATTTCCTGGATTTACGGAAACTGTTGGGACCGGACCTTTAAGATTGTTATTTAATGTAGCTATTCTAGTGCCTGGTTTAGCAGTAGGAGCAAGAAGACTTCATGATACTAATAGAAGTGGTTGGTGGCAATTATTGTATATTACTCTTATAGGGATCCCGGTAGTTATAATTTTCATGGTGCTTCCAACTAGAGAGGAGGACAACTAATTTAATTGTATGAATATTGAACAAAGATACCAACTTGCAAGAAAAAAACTTCCAATATATTGGGGAGAACTGGTTAAGAATGACAATATAGATGTTGTATGGTCTGATGATGGATTGGGATTTTTACTTTTTACAAATTCCCAAGATGGAGATGAGGTAAGAGTATACAACGTTTCGAAATCAGACCCTGAACATGTGGTAAAAATATCTGTTTTAATTGATTGTTTGATAGATCAAGGACTTGAAGAGAAACTCATAAATCAAATTATTGCCAGCTCTAATAAAAATAAGAAAATCAAAGAATCATCTGTCAATATTTCTTATGATACTCATAACAATTCGATTTCTTTTGAATACCTTAATCATACATTTGAATATAATTTATTAAATTCAGAAAGTATTTATCGATTTGATTCAATGCCTCTGAATAAATATCTTCATAAATCTCCTGATGGAACAAAGTATGCCTGGATTGAAAAAAACAATCTTGTTTATAAGAAAATTAATGAGAAAAATACCATTAAACTTACTAGTGATGGTATAGAGAAATATAGTTACGGGGAATTACCTTTTCTTGGCAAAGGGAGTACTCTCGCAAAGCAGAACGGAACTCTTTTTCCTTCAGCTATAGGCTGGTCTCCATCTGGAAGGTATATTTTTTGTATTAAACTTGATGAAAGAAACATAAAAGAATTACCATTAATCCAGCATATAAAAGGAGATTCACCTGCAAGGCCTGAAGTTCATTCTTTGCCATATAGCTTTCCTGGTGAAAATATATCAACTAATGAAATATATTTGTTTGATACACAAACAAATTCTTTGATCGCGCATGATGAAAAACCTTTTACTTACTTTGGGATGTTTCATGTTGATTTTGTTAATAGCTGTGATCAGCATAATTTCTTTTGGGCAGAGGATGAAAAACATTTTTATTATCTTATTTCTGATCGTGGGCAGTATAATATGACATTAAAAAAGATTGATATTGAAACAGGCAAAGTTAAAGAAATAATTACTGAAAGTTCAGATACATATGTTGATATGGCTCCAAGAATTACTGATTATCCTGCTATTAGACCTTTATTTAAATCAAATCAGTTAATTTGGTATTCAGAAAAAAGTGGTTGGGCTCATTTTTACATGCATGACCTTGTTACAGGTGCAGAAAAATCCCAGATTACTTCTGGTGAATGGAGAGTAAGAGAAATAATAGATGTTGATGAAAATGAAGAAGTAATATATTTTACTGCAGGTTCAAGAGAATCTGAATTTAATCCTTACTGGGAAGGATTTTATAAAATTAATTTTGATGGCAGTGATCTAGTTTTGTTATCGGAAGAAAATGCTAATCATATTATTAATTTTAAGAAAAGAAGTGGATATTTTATTGATCAGTATAGTTCAATTAATCAACCACAGATTACTATGTTGAAACATACAGATGATTTGTCTGGCAAAAAATTAATTGAGGCAGACATTTCTTCACTTGCGAAATTAGGATGGACTGATCCTGAATATTTTTCAGATTTAGCAGCAGATAATAAAACAACAATTTATGGAGCAATATTCAAACCGTCATTTTTTGACCAAAATAAAAAATATCCTGTACTTGATTTTATAT
>CAZMBU010000120.1:0-3773 GCA_964564565.1 uncultured Dehalococcoidia bacterium
CGCAATCGGTGCTGGGGCGGTATATACAGTTTTTCAAAATCAGATGTGATAAGTTTTGAGAAATCTGATCATTATTTTTTGAAACTTAGTTATTTCCAGGATGACTTAAAACAATGGTTAAATACTAAAAATAATTTTAAATCAAATGTTAAAAACACCTCTTTGGGATTTTTAGCAGAAGGATTGATTGATAGACCAATAACAAGAGATATTGACTGGGGTATAAAAGTCCCTGTTAAAGGATGGGAAAGTAAGAGAATCTATGTATGGTTTGAAGCAGTTTTAGGATATTTGTCTGCTTCTATTGAGTTTTTTTCAACCACTGATGATAAAGATGGATGGAAAAACTTTTGGCAAAATTCATCAGAAGCATATTATTTTATGGGCAAAGATAATATTATATTCCATTCTATAATTCTTCCTTCTATTCTCTTAGGTAAAGGTGAATTGAATTTACCTCATAACATCCCAGCTAATGAATATTTAAATCTTGAAGGACTTAAATTGTCATCTAGTAGAAATTGGGCTTTATGGGTGAATGAATTAAGTGATATTTACGAACCTGATTCTATTAGATATTCATTAGCATCAAATTTTCCTGAAACATCTGATACTGATTTTAGTTTAGATGAACTTGCCAGGGCTAATAATCAGGAATTAGTTGCTGCCTATGGCAATTTAGTAAATAGAATAGTTAATATCTGTATTAAAAATTTTGATTCTAAAATTCCTAAAGCGATTCAAATTGATGATGACAGTCAAAAAATTATAGATATGTGTCATGATACATTGAAAGTTGTAAAAGATGAAATTTCTAATGCAAGACTGAGAAAAGGACTTTCTGAAATAATGAAATTATGCGGAAATATTAATAAATATATTGATATGAAAGAACCATGGAAATTAGTTAAATCTGATAATGAAAAAGCTTCTGAAGTTATTTGGGTTTGTATGACTGCTATCAATTGTTTAAAAATATTATTTAATCCGTATATCCCATTTTCTTCCCGGAAATTAAATAATATTTTAGGATTTTCTGACGATCTGATATTTAAATGGGAGTGGTCTGAAAATGATTTACCAATAAACCAGGAAATAAAAACCATGGGGCCCTTGTTTAAGAAAATAGAAGTTGAATAAATGGTAATATCTACATCTCTTTCTAACAGGATAAATAATGTAATTAATGTTGAATTGGATTTGATGAAACAAAAATTAATTGATCTTGATTTTGAAGATGATTATATAAATGATTTAGCTAAAGAAGTAATTTCCCCCTCGAAACAAGGTAAATTATTACGCTCGACACTTACTCTTCTTATCGGACAAATGACCGAAGAAATGGATGAAAATATTCGTATGAATATAGTTAATGTATCTGTAGCTATTGAATTGTTACATACAGCCAGTTTGGTTCATGATGACATAGTTGACAATGCTACTCAAAGAAGAGGTAAAGAATCATTCAATTATGTATATGGAAATGATATGGCCGTGATGATGGGAGATATGATTTTTGCTAAAGCCGGTATGTTTGTATTTGATACTTCCAATGTGGAAGTTATGAATAAATTTGGTAGTACTATTGTTGACCTTTCTATGGGCCAATTACTCGAAATGAAAAGTAGAAATAATATAAAACAATCCAAAGAGAATTATTTATACAGAATTCGTAAAAAAACCGCTTCATTATTTGAGACTGCTACTTGGTCAGGAAGCGTTTTGGGAAATATGGATAAAAGTGAAAATGATAAGTTAGGTCAGTTTGGTATGAATTTGGGATTAGCATTTCAGATTTTTGATGATATTAGAGATTTTACTGATTTGAATAATAAGAAAAATAAATCTGGTAAAAATATAGGAATCGATATTAATAATGGTATCTTAACTTTGCCAGTGATATTATCTTTGGAAAATAATTTTCAGGCCAATCCTTTCTATAAACAGATAAAATCAAATCATGAAATTAATGTTAAAGATCTTGGAATATATTTAATTCAAGAAGGTTTTATACAGCAAGCTACATCGATTGGAAATACTTATATAGAGAAAGCTATTAATAATTTGAAACACTTCAAATCAACTGAAATAACAGATATTTTATTTGAAATGGCAAATTCAATTAAATAAATTTAGTTTAATCTGTATTTCGAATTCCCGTTTATAATTGTATGAATTACTTTGACTTCAATTAATTCATTGTAATCTTTTATATTAGATAAATTTTTATTTAAAATTATCAAATCGGCATTTTTTCCTATATTTATAGAGCCTATGTTTTTATCCATTTTTATAGATTTTGCATTGTTAATAGTAAATGCTTTTATTATTTCTTTTAGATTGCTTTGACCTTTGCCTGGCAAATTATTTCCATTTTTTGTATTTCTTGTTATAGCAGCATAGATAAGCAAAAATGGATTGTTATTTCCAAATGGAGAGTCAGTTCCTATTCCATAATTAAAATTATATTTATTACTTTCATATAAGTTGAATATATTTTTTATATCAAAATAATCTTGATTATTTAAGTAAAAATCTCCATGGTCATAAATGAAGTTAGGATTGAAAATCAGATGTAAATTTTCTTTATTATAATTTTGATAATATTCAGGTATAAATTCTGTCGCATGTTCTATTCTGATGATTCTATCATTTACAATATCTTTATTTTTTTCATAAAGATTGAAAAGAATTTTATGAATAGTTTCTGAATCTATTGCATGAAATGCAGCATCATTATTAAAAGTTTTTAAATATTTATTTAGAATACTTTCAAATTTATTAATATCATAGTTTTCATCAATCATGAATTTTACAGGGCCAAGGTATAGATTTCTCATATTTTTTATTTCGTTGAAATTATTTATTTCTTGTGCCCCTGGCATATAACATATATTTTGATCAATTGATTTGTTATTAATATATTTTTTAATAGTTTCGAATTTTTCAATATCATTTAAGGCCCCTGCTTCAACTAAAGTTGTATAACCATATTTAAGTAAGATTGAATTATATAAATCGATATTTTGATCAAAATTACCTTGTGTTGATAATTTATATATTTTTTTGTGAATTTCTTTAGAATTTATTGGATAATCGTTAGAATATTTTTGAATTTCGTTTTTGTTAAATCCAAATGAAGCCATTGTTTTTTTATTAGTAAATATGAAGTGTCCTGTTCTGTGTTTTATAATAATTGGTGTCTGAATATTCAAATTATCAAAAAACTCCATATTTATATTTTGATTTATATTTCTGTGTTCAAATCCGTGAAATTTTAGAATCTTTTGATTTTTTTGATGAGCAAATTTTTTGAAATATATCTTGACGTCTTCAAGGTCGGTAAATATTTTTCCAGATAAATCTATACTTTCTAAATTAGAAACTGATTCAAATAAATGTATATGCGCATCAATTAAACCAGGTAACACAGAATTGTTTTTACAATCAATTATATCTAACGATTTAGTTGATATATTTATATCATCTTGATTTCCAATAAATTCAATTTTATTATTTTTAATTATTATTGATTCAGAGCTATTATTAGGAAAGATTTTCGCATTAATTAATAATTTCATTATTAGTTAATTAATAAATGTTTGTAATTTTTCCATTTTTTTAGGAATCTTTTATAGTTATCCTTACTTAATTCATCTCTCGTTTTTTCATGCATGTTTTCCCAAACTGAATGAGTATGTCTTTTTATGGCAATGCGTGGATTGGATAATAATTTAAAATTTTTATGTTTAACCTGAAATGAGAAATCTATA
>CAZMBU010000121.1:0-3758 GCA_964564565.1 uncultured Dehalococcoidia bacterium
GATTCCGATCCATCCAATGTCCATTTCATACTCCTTAACTCTATTAACTTTTGTTATATATCTTTACATTCGATTTATAATAGTATTTTAACTATTTTACAATCAAAATAAACTAAAAAGGACTATAAAATGGATTACCAATTAATTATGAATGTTGCTCAAATTATTACAGGTTTAGCTACTTTATTGGTTGCATTTGTATTGGTATATCAATTACGTCAACAACATAGAGATGCTCAGAGGGAATTAGTATTAGCAATAAATGAACAAAGACAATCTCTGGCAATTTCTCTAGCTGACAACCCCGAACTTTCTGAAATTAATTATAGAGGCGGGCATGATTTTAATGACCTTAAAAATCAAGAAGAAAGAACTAGATTTTTCAGAATTTTTGCTGCAGAAATGAATTTAAGTAATATAGCAGAGCAATATTCAGATCTTTTACACGTTGACCCAGATTTTGCATTAAAAGTAAACCTCGCCTTATTCCCGGGTAGAAGAAAATTTTATAGAGAAAGCATCATGCGATATACATTGCCAGAAACATTTGTAAATAAAATAGATAAATATATAACTGAGATAGAAGAAAAAGTAGGTGAAGAAGGCCAAGACACTTCTTTGTTGATGGATCGGATTAATGAAAATAAGCAATAAATTGAAAAAAATATTGACTTTTATTTTCTTGAAAATATAATAAAAAATATAAGGATAAAATAAATTATGGAACTCCTGAAATATTTACCTGAAGTAAATATAGAAGTTGGAGCTAAAGTTCCCAACTTTTATTTGTTAGATACAAATGATAAAAAATTAACTGATAGAGAATTATCAGGGAAACCTGCAGTGTTGTATTTTTATCCGATAGATAGTTCTTCTGGTTGTACCTTACAGGCATGTGAATTCAGAGATGTTTATGACGAGTTGCAAGAATTGGATTGTGCTGTTTACGGAATAAGTCCTGATGATAAAGATAGCCATCTTGAATTCTCTAACAATAATAATCTACCTTTTCAATTATGTGTTGATCCAGACCAAAATATGATGCGTGATTATGGTGTATGGGCAGAATATGAATTGAATGAAAAAGAAATTGATATGTTAAAACAAAATTTCCCTGCAGTTGCAAAACGTATATTTGATGGGAATAAAATTAGATCAGTAGTAAGATCTACTTTTTTGATTGATAAAAACGGCCTTCTTATTCGTAAATGGGTAAATGTAAGACCTCAAGGCCATGCTAGTAGTGTGAAAGATCAACTAAATAAATCTTTTAATTTTGAGATTGGTTTTTAAATTAAAGAAAAGGAGAAATAATTTACCGTGGAAAAATTTAATGATATAAAAAGACCATCAGAAAGTTTAATTAATTCTTTATCTGCATTAACTAGCGCTACTGCTTCTGGAGAGTTAAGTAGAATGGGGATTAAGGATGCATCAATCACAGGTCCAGTTACTTATAATCCTGGTAAAAAAATTATTGGCCCCGCTTTGACTTTGCAATTTTTACCTATCAGAGAAGATATATATTACGATGATGAATATACTGACCCAGAAGAACAATTACATAGACAGGTATTATATTTTACTAAACCTGGAGATATAGTTGTTGTTGATGCTAGAGGAAGTATGAATAGTGGGGTGTTTGGTGAAATGATGTTGAGCTTTTTTAAAGGCAGAGGAGGAGAAGGAATTGTTATTGATGGATGTATAAGAGATTATGCAAGTTCTAAAGATCTTGATTTAGGATTATGGTTGAAAGGAGTCACTCCTAATTATCACACGCAAACTAGCTTGTTTCCGAGTGCTGTTAATGTACCTATTTCATGTGGAAATACTTTAGTTATGCCTGGAGATATAATTATTGCAGATGATGATGGTGCTGTTGTAATTCCGATTGATTATGCTCAAAAATTATCTGAAGTGGGAGGAGAGCATCAAGAATGGGAAATATTTGTAAAAGAGAAATTGATTGGCGGAGGCCATTTAAAAGATTATTATCCAAAACATTCTTGGTCAAAAAAAATAGAAGTTGAATATGAAAATTGGCTGAAGAAAAATAAAGGTAAATAATAATTTTGAATAAGAAACCTAAAGTATATCTTGCAGGTCCAGATATTTTTTTACCAAACCCTATAGAACATGGTGAAAAATTAAAAAAAATATGTACTAAATATGGATTACAGGGATTATATCCTCTAGATAATCAATTTGATTTATCTGATTTACAGAGAGGTCCTGATAAAGCAATTAAAATCTATCAAGCAGATATAGAATTGATTGATGACAGTGATTGTTTGGTAGCAAATCTTTCACCATTCAGAGGAGTTTCTGCTGATCCAGGAACATGTTTTGAATTGGGTTATGCAGTAGCTCAAAATAAACCAGTTGCAATTTATAGTAACGATACTCGTGAATATAAAAATAAATTAAAGGATTTGAATTTACCCGAAGATGGATGGTCAATAGAGGATATGGGTCTGACTGATAATTTAATGCTCATTGCTCCAGCTCAAAATGTCGTACATGATACATTTGAAGCTGCTATTGCTGATTTATCTAAGATGTTTTTACATTAAAATAATTTAATGTAGAATTTATTTCTTATTTATGATAGATTGTACCAACTCGTTGAGAATGACAGGCTAGGCGACTGGGCCTATAATCCTGTCTGGCAACCTTTATGTTAAGGTGCCCCAGATTCATACGTGACCTTGTGGGAGGTAAACATAAAATTGAAATCTCTCCATTAAGGGGAGATTTTTTTTTGGGAGAAAATAATGACTAAAAATAAAAAATGGAATATAGAGACAAAATTAATTAGAGAAGGGTTGAATAGAAGCCAATTTAATGAAACTAGTGAACCAATATATATGACTAGCAGTTACGTATATGATTCCCCTGAACAAGCTGAAGCTCGGTTCAAAGGAGATGAAGATGGCTTTATATATTCAAGATATGGGAATCCTACTGTTCAAATGTTTGAAGATCGTTTAGCTTCTATAGAAAATGCAGACAAATGTTTTGCGACCGCTACAGGAATGGCTGCAGTTTTTGCATCTTTAATGTGCCAATTAGAAGCAGGTGACAAGGTTGTGTCTTCGAGAGCTTTGTTTGGCTCTTGTTATCAAATCTTAACTAAAATATTACCTAAATATGGAATTGAAACAGTGCTTGTTAACGGGACTGATTTAAATGAATGGGAGGCAGCTATAGATAACAAAACTAAGGCAGTATTTTTTGAAACTCCTTCAAATCCAACTTTAGAAATTATCGATATGGAAAATGTTTGTTCTTTAGCTAAAAAATTCGGTGCAAAAGTTATTATAGATAATGTATTTGCAACTCCAATATTACAGCATCCTTTTGACTTTGGTGTAGATGTTGTTGTTTATTCCGGCACTAAACATATTGATGGGCAAGGAAGATCTTTAGGGGGAGCAATTATATCTGATAATGAGTTTCATGATAAATTGTTAAAACCATTTATGAGACATACAGGAGCATCCATGAGTCCGTTTAATGCATGGATTATGTTAAAAGGCTTAGAAACATTGAAATTGAGAGTAGATGCTCAATCTGACAATGCTCTTAAAATTGCAAATTATTATAATGATAATCCAAATATAGTTAATGTGATTTATCCATCTGAATCTACGCACCCGCAGTTTGAATTGATAAAAAAGCAAATGGAAAAAGGAGGAACTATTTTAACAATGGTAGTTAAGGGAGGGAAAGATGAGGTATTTAAAATTTTCAAT
>CAZMBU010000122.1:0-3753 GCA_964564565.1 uncultured Dehalococcoidia bacterium
TTCTAATTCTTTTAATGAATTTGAAATAACTTCATACATAATATTTATTATCAAATGATATTTGTTTAATTATACCAATATTTAATATTATAAATGTATAATATATGTATGCAAAAAAAATTAGGTAAAATAACCACAAATAACAACTTAAAAACATCCGATGCCCCACCTGGACAATTTGTTACTGAGAAATTCCCTGTTTTTTCAGTATTCCCTACCCCATCTATAAATTTAGATACATGGAAATTAACAATCACAGCCGATTCAGACCTAATAAGAGAATATAAATGGAATGAAATAATTAAACTTACTGAAGATAATATTGAAGAAGATTTTCATTGTGTTACCCAATGGTCCAGATTAGATACAAAATGGAAAGGATTTCTAGTAAATAATTTGTTTAAAAATTTTGAAATAGACTCACATTTAAAGTATGTGAAGATTATCTGTTATGACGGATATACTACAAACATTCTTAGAAAAGATTTACTTTCACCAAAAACAATTCTTGCAACTAAATTTGAAGGCAAAGACTTAGAACCAAATCACGGATGGCCACTAAGGCTTGTAATCCCACACTTATATGGATGGAAAAGTGCAAAATGGATAAAAGAAATTGAATTCACCTCAAGCCCAATGCCAGGTTTTTGGGAAGTGAGAGGTTATCATATGAATGGTGATCCCTGGAAGCAGGAAAGATTTTCATAAAAAAACTAGCTTTACCTAAAATCTGTCAATGTACTTGACACGCCTTGTATCAACCTATAAAATACGTTCCATAACAATATTGGTGACAAAATGGAATGGGATTTTTTCTCAGAACCAAATATTGAAGGCGTTTATGTTATAAGCGTTGCATCTCGAATGCTATCAATGCATCCTCAAACTTTGAGGAAGTATGAAAGAATAGGCTTAGTTAGGCCTAGCAGAACTGGTGGAATGCTTAGGCTTTACTCGCAAGAAGATATTGCTAAATTGAAATTAATAAAATATCTAGTAGATGATTTAGGTCTTAATTTAGCTGGTGTCCAATTAATTTTAAATATATTTAATGATTTATTAGATTTAAAAAAAGGAAATGAAATTTTAAAAGGTACACAATTAAAAGTGTTCCTAGAAAACAAATTACAAGAATTATTTGAAACATTAGGACTTGAATATGACACAACCTAAAAAAAATACAACTAAAAAAAAAGTAGCAAAATCTAAAGCGAAAAATAAAAATTTAGAAATAAAGGGATACAAAGAAGAAATAAAACAATTGAAAGATGCATCCGTACGATCACAAGCAGATTTAATAAATTTCAAAAGAAGAACTTTAGATGATATTCAATCTAACAAAACAAAAGTTAAAACAGGGATATTTACAAGATTTATAACAACTCTTGATGATCTTAAATTAACTTTAAATTCTTTGCCAAAAGAAAAGCAATTTAAAGATTGGACGACAGGTATGGAGATAATAATTAAAAATTTTGAAAAAAGTTTAAATAATGAAGGATTATCAGAAATTAATCCAACTAAAGGAGATGATTTTGATCCATCAAAGCATGAATCACTTTCTATTGAAAATACAAATGATTCTAAATTAGATGGAAAAATTTCCCAGACCATTAGGAATGGATATTCTATTGATAACTCAATAATACGTCCAGCCCAAGTTATTTTATCAAGCTATATAAAAAAGAATTCATAAACAGGAGCATAAAATGCCAAAAATTCTAGGAATTGATTTAGGAACAACAAACTCATGTATGGCAATAGTTGAAGCCTCAGAAGGAGAAGTATTAGAAAACTCAGAAGGAGGTAGAACTACACCTTCTGTAATAGCAATCAATCCAAAAAATGATGAGAGATATGCCGGGCTAGTAGCAAAAAGACAAGCTGTTACTAATCCTGAAAACACAATATTTTCTGTAAAAAGATTTATTGGAAAAAAATACAGTGATTCTTCTCTGAAAAAAGACATGGGGATGATTCCTTATAAAGTTAAATCAGGTAAAAATGGAGACGTTTCAGTACAAATGGCAGGCACAGATTATACACCTCAGGAAGTATCTTCCATGATATTGTCTAAACTTAAATCAGATGCTGAAACAAAATTAGGAGAAAAAATTACTCAAGCTGTAATAACTGTTCCAGCCTATTTCAATGATAGTCAAAGAAAAGCAACAAAAGATGCCGGCACCATAGCTGGATTAGAGGTATTAAGAATAATCAACGAGCCTACAGCTGCTGCCCTGGCGTATGGATTAGATAAAAAAACTGATCAAACTATTGCAGTATATGATTTAGGAGGGGGTACATTTGATATAACAATCTTACATTTAGGTGATGGTGTTTTTGAAGTGAAATCTACCAATGGTGACACTCATCTTGGTGGTGACGATTTTGATCAAAGAATTGTATCTTGGTTAGTTGAAGACTTCAAAAAAGAACAAGGTATAGATTTAATGCAAGACAACATGGCAATTCAGAGATTACGTGAAGCTGCTGAAAAAGCTAAAATTGAACTTTCAACTGTTATGGAAAGTGAAATAAATCTCCCTTTTATAACAGCTGACGCTTCAGGACCAAAACATTTGGTTAAAACTATTTCAAGATCAAAATTAGAAAATCTAATCATGGATTTAGTAGAACAAACTATTGCTCCATGTAAATTAGCTGTAAAAGATGCAAAAATTAAAACTACAGAAATAAATGAAGTGATTCTTGTAGGTGGAATGACTAGAATGCCTGCTATACAAAGTGCAGTAGAAAAATTCTTTGGCAAAGAATCCAACAAAAATGTAAACCCTGACGAAGTTGTAGCTGTTGGAGCAGCCATTCAAGCAGGAGTATTACAAGGCGATGTTCAGGACGTCTTGCTTTTAGATGTAACACCGCTCACACTTGGAATAGAAACTCTTGGTGGTGTTTCTACGCCTCTTATAGAGAGAAATACAACAATCCCTACACAAAAAACAGAAACTTTTAGTACGGCCCAGGATAACCAGCCTAGTGTTGAAATACATGTTTTACAGGGAGAAAGAAGCATGGCAACCGAAAATAAAACATTAGGTAAATTTATTTTGGACGGCATTCCTCCCGCTCAAAGGGGATTGCCTCAAATTGAAGTCAGTTTTGACATTGATGCAAATGGTATCTTAAATGTTTCTGCAAAAGATAAAGGTACTGGCAAAGAACAAAAGATAACTATTACTGCAAGTTCTGGACTAAGTGATGATGAAATAGAACAAATGATTACTGATGCTGAATCACATGCAGAAGAAGATGAGAAAAAGAAAAAATTAATTGAACTGAAAAACAATTCTGATTCTTTAATATATCAAGCTGATAAACTTATCTCAGAAAATAAAGATAAGCTTGCCGATGATCTTGTAGAAAAAATAAATACACAAAAAGAATCTTTAAAAACAGCAATAGAATCAGATGATGTGGAAAAAATAGAATCTGAAATGAATTCATTTCAGACTGTATTACAAGAAATAGGACAATCGATGTATTCTCAAGCTCAACCAGGTGAAAACCCTACAGAAAACAATGAAACTGAAAATAATGAATCATCTACTAAAAGAAAAAGTGCAAAACCTAAAAATGCTAAAAAAGCAAAAAAAGATAAGGATGATATAGTTGACGGAGAATCTAAAAAAGAATAATGAAAAATTAATTGCTGAAATAATTGAAAGAGTTTTAGCTGGATATCCAGGTAATATTTATTAAGTTCATCTTTTCCAGCACTAGAATCAGAAT
>CAZMBU010000123.1:0-3716 GCA_964564565.1 uncultured Dehalococcoidia bacterium
CAACATATTATAAAAATTTCGATAATAAAACAGCCATTATTACTGGAGGGGCAGGCGGATTAGGGGCAGGGATTGCAAAAATACTTGCTGAACAAGGCGCCAGCATTTCACTCATAGATATAGATTCCGAGAGATTAAAAGTAACAAGTAATGAAATTTCTTGTTTTGGAACTAAAATTTCTTTGTTCCAATGTGATGTAACAAATCAAAATGATGTTAAAAATACTATTAATTTAATAGAAGAAAAAATGGGAAGTATTGATATTCTGGTTAATGCTGCAGGAGTAATAGGATCTGCAAGCTTTGCAAAACCAAATGCGTCTGAAATTAAAGATTGGGATTCAACTTATTCAATAAATGTCAGGGGAACATTTATTGTATCTGAAGAGGTTGCAAAAAAAATGCAGAAACGAAATTATGGCAAAATTATAAATATTTCATCACATGGTGGTAAATTCCCTAATGCAGATAATCCCGCTTACTCAGCATCAAAAGCAGCCGTAATAAATTTAACACAATCACTTGCATTAAGATGGGCTGCAAATAACATAAATGTAAATGTACTTTGTCCTGGGAGTATTTGGACTCCGATGTGGGAAAAAAATGCTCAGAAGACTATAAATAAGGATAAAACAAAAAGAGATATGACTCCAAGAGAATTGTTTCTTGAATATATAGAAAACAATTGCCCTCTTAAAAGAGAGCAAACCTCTGAAGACATAGGAAATGCAGTAGTGTTTTTTGCTTCTGATAGCTCATCAAATATAACCGGCCAATCTTTAAATATCAATGGTGGAACAATAATGGATTAATCTTATACAGATAGCTGCTTAAATCTTCCAGGATCCGCAGCATTCAAAATTTCAGGTATAAAACCAGACTTCACACATTCCGCAATAAATTTTCCAGACATGGGTCCTCTTCCAAATCCTGATGATGCTAAACCAGATACAATGTATAAATTTTTATAAGCTGGAATTTTACCAATTATAGGATCACCATCTAAAGAAAATGGCATAAATCCAGCCCATGTTCTATTTATAGATAATTTTGATAAAAAAGGTAATATTTCAGTTGCATGATTTTTATTAGATTCAATCCCATTAAAATCGACTTTATTTTCAAATCCTAACATTTCTCTGTCACCACCAAAAATAACTTCACCATTTTTTCTTTGACGACCATATAAATGTCTTGTTTTTCTTTCACCGTTTATATGTGTTAATTCTGGAGGAGTATTAGCATCAGATCCATCATCATTATGCCAGTCATGTGATGACTCCAATGATGAAAATGTGTTAAACAATCTTGGTGATATCGGTTTGGTTGCCCACATCTGCCCTCTTATTGGAATAATAGGTATTTCTAAATCTAACAATTTACCTAATTTTTTACTCCACGCACCTGTAGCTAAAATAAGATTTTTACAGGAATAATTATCAAGAGAAGTTTGTAAATTATATGTATTATCTGAATTTTGCTCAATATTTTTAACTTCTTCGTTAATTTTTATTTTAACACCTGATTTAGATGCGGCATCTGAAAATGCAACAGTTGATTTTACTGGATCTGCCTGGGCTCTAAGTGGATAAAATACAAATCCTAAAAAGTTTTCAGAAATTTCTGGTTCTATCGAACGTGCTTCTCTTGTTGAAAGTATTTCTACATTTTTACCATCTTTTTTCATTTGCATAACGTTATCCATAACAAAATCATATTGGGATTTAGTTTGAATTGCTGCTAGTGAACCAGATTGTCTAAATTCGATATCGTAATTTAAGTCTAATTGTAAAGATTTAAATATCTCAAGACTTCCATGCGTTAAATATGAATTCAGATCAGGAATATTACCCCATCCCGCTGAACCAATTTGTCCGGCATTTAACCCTGATGCCCCGGAAGAAATAGATTTTTGTTCAATAAGTAATATTTTACTATCAGACTTTTTTGAAAGATGAAAAGCTGCAGAACTGCCGGCAATTCCGCCTCCTATAATAATGGTGTCAAATTCATTCATAATAATACAATTATTTTAGTTCTAATAAATATACACTTATGGAATTAGAATAGATAGAATAGATGACATGAAAAATTTACTTGTATTAATTTTGCTACTTTCTATGCTTATATCATGTAATAAATCTAATGATATTAAAGAAACAGATATTCAAGTAAATAAGAAAACAGATAATCTTCTCAAAAATGCAAATGGGATACATAAACTTATACCTGTAGAAGAACAAAATAAAATAAAAGAAAGATCAAAAGCAATAGCTGAAGCTGAACAAAGAGATAAAATATTAGCTGAAGCTGAACAAAAAGCTAAAGAAGATGCCAAATTAAAAGCTGAGCAAAAAGCTAAAGAAGATGCTAAGGCAAAAGAATTGAATGCCGAACTTTCAATAGATAAATTCAAATTAAAATATTCAGATTTATGGAAAATAGAAAAAGAAACGACATCACATATCGAATTGAAAAGTTTATCCGGAACTTTTAATTTTGAAATAACAAAAACACCTGCGTCAGATTTGGTTCCATTCACATCTTATTTGATAAGCAGTAATAAAGATTATAAGCAAATATCTAAAAAAGTATCTAATGAATTCACAGGTTATATTAGCGAAGGCAAATATCTAGATGGAAGTATGGTGAAAATTGTTACTATGGCAATACAGGATACAGGAATAATTATAATATCTATAAATAGTAATCCTAAAAAGTGGTATTTAAATTCAGAAATTTTCGATTTAATGCTAGACTCATTGGAAATAAATCAATAATGAAAATTTTGATAAACAAATTCTATAATAAGCCGTCGTTATTACTCATAGCCACAACTTTATGCTGGGCATTTAATACTATATTTGGACAATTAGCAGTTGGTGAAATATCCCCCCTTCAGATAGTCCCATTAAGGTGGATATTTGTAAGTATTTTTTTATGGATAACATTTGGTAAGCAAGTAAGATCTAAATGGATCTTAATAAAACCACAAATAATTAAAATTATATTTATGGCATTCATGGGATTTAGTGGTTTTAATATACTTTTTTATACTGCTTCACATGAAACTACTGCGATAAATATTGGAATAATACAGGGTGCTGTTCCTATATTTGTAATTATTGGGGCATATATATCATACGGAACAAAGGTAAATTTAATTCAAAGTATAGGAGTAACAATATCGTTATTTGGTGTTATTATCGTTACTTTGTCAGGAGATATAAATTCATTATTAGAACTTGAAATAAATCGTGGTGATTTAGTTATGCTTTTTGCCTGTTTTATGTACTCTTATTATACTATTGCACTTAAGTCCCGTGTACAAATTTCTGGAATCGCATTCTTCACATTAATGTCTGTAATAGCTATGTTTATTGCTCTTCCATTACTTATAGTTGAATTTGTTATATCTGGAATAACTTACCCTACAACTGAAGGCTGGATCATAACATTCCTGGTCGCAATCTTCCCATCTTGTCTTGCCCAGATATTTTATCTCAGAGCAGTAGACTTGGCTGGCCCAGGGAAAGCAGGAGTGTATACAAATATAGTACCTATCTTTAGCTCTTTTTTAGCTATATTTTTATTAAATCAAACATTTGAAATGTATCATGGATTATCATTGTTACTTGTTTTAATAGGAATATGGCTTGCACAAAAAGAAACTAAAAGTTTACCGTAATAAGTTCATCTGCCCAAATCAACTTGCC
>CAZMBU010000124.1:0-3715 GCA_964564565.1 uncultured Dehalococcoidia bacterium
CCATTTTTAGCTTATTCTTTATTAACATATGGTATAAGAAATACTTCTTTAGTTATTGCTGTTACAACCTTGATGTTTTCTCCACTGTCTTATTTGATAGTAAGAGACAAAAAAATTGCAAATGTATCTAAAGATCCGGAAGAAAAAAAACAAAAGAAAAGATTTGGATTTAAGTTAAATTTAAATCCAGAAATCAAATATCAGTTAAAAAGAAGACCTTTTTGGATAATAGCTTTTACTCATATGTGCTCTACAACATCTATTGTAACTTTAACAGTGCATTTACCTGCTTATATAACTGATCTTGGATTTACCACAATACAATCTGGTTATATTGTTTCTATATTTTCTACAGTTGCAATATTCAGTCAGTATATAGCTGGGTATACAGGTGACAAATATGGCAAGAAATTTGTTTTGTTAATATTTTTGCTTTTTCAGGTAATTTCTTTAATCTTTTTAGCTTTATCTGATTCTTGGTCTTATTTGATTGTCTTTGCAATATTTTGGGGAATTGGTTATGGTGGCAGAACTCCATTAATGACAGCTATAAGAGGAGATTATTTTGACAGATCAGCCTTTGCCACACTTTTTGGTTTATCTGGGATGGTAATGAACGTAGGCACAACCTCAGGACCTATAATTGCAGGATGGATTTTTGATTCTTATGGTTCCTATACTATGGCTTTATGGGGATTAACTGTTATTGCATTTTGTGGTTGTTTATTATTACTGACTTTACCCCCTGTTTCTAAGCGAATTAAATCTTAGATTATTATTGCTTATGCATAGTATAAAAAATATTTTAATTATAAATTTTATTTGCCTGCTTTTATTTATGGGTTGTTCATATTTGAAAGCGGATTCTACTGAATTAACAAATTCAAACGTTGTTATGCCAACTAATGAATATTCTCTTGGGTTTAATAGAATAGTTTTTAGTATTATTAATAATGAAGGATCTGAATCAAAAAAATCCCTAAAAGTATCAGTTGAAAATATAAAAACTAGTAAATCATACGCTTTTGATCCTATTTTTTATAATTGGCCTAATAAAAGTGGGGGATTTTATGTTTTAAACATTACGTTCGATAATACGGGTAGTTATTTAATAAATATTAAAGATTTAAATGATTCAGATTTTATATACAGGAAAGAAATCAATGTTAGTGACAATGAATTAACACCAGCATTAGGAGAACTAATACCTATTTTACATAACAAAATTGTTACTCGGACACAAGATATTAGTGAAATAACTAGCGATCCTGAGCCTGATTATGATTTTTATAAGTTTAAATTATCAGAAGCTTTAAATCATAATAAGTTAATAATAGTTTTTTTTCTTTCACCTAACTTTTGCAAAACAGCTACATGCTTCCCTCAACTTGATGTCTTGAAGAAATTAAAATCAAAGTATCATGATAAAATTATATTTATACATGTAGAAGTTTATGAAAATCCACATCTTATAAAAGGTAATTTAAAGAATGCAAAAATTTCTTCTGTGTTAAATGGATGGAATATTAAGTCAGAACCATATACTTTCTTAATAGATGAAAATAATTATTTATTTCGTAAATTCCAAGGTTATGTTTCTTATGAAGAAATTGAAAATTATATTGTTAAATTAACAAATGAATAATAAAACTTTTTTAGTATTTATATTTATATTCTTTTTGACCTTTAATTTTAATGAATTACTCGCTGATTCTGAGAATGAAAATACAATTTTATTAAATGGTGAAAATTATATCGTCAAAGTAGATTTTGATTCGTACCCCATTAAATTAGGCGAGCAGTTTATAGATATAAAAATAGATTATAAAGAAAATACTGAAATCAAATTTAATGGTAATGTCGAAGTATATTTTAATACTCCTGATAAAAATAAAAGATATAGGTTTTTTGCTTTGAAATTACCTGACACTGAATCTTTGTATAAAGCAACACATACATTTAAAGAACCAGGTGACTGGATGATTGAAATTTATATTGATGATAAAAATATATCTGAAAATTTTATTTTTTTCGTTAGTGTTAATAATCCAGCCATCACCGCTTTCAAACATGGATATTTGGTAATGTTGTTAGTAGTATTATTTATTGTTGTTGCATTTGTGAAATTGTCATTCGAGGCAAAAAGCAAAAAATAATTATTCTATTGGCTCTCCATGTATTGTTCCATCTATGTCTGATATTTTAGTAATATTATATTTCCCGTTTATTTTTTCAGATTCAATAGATAATGGCTCTCCTGATAACATATGTTGCTTTAAGTGATTCAGAGTAATAATATCTAATTTATAATTTGAAAGTTCAAAATTAATTAATGTATTTTCAATTTGTAAAATGAGTGTTTTATTATTGTAATTTAATTCTGTGATATATCCTGTATATCTTTCATTTGTATTTGTAGCAACAGTACATGAAATTAAACAACAACAAAGTAATATTTTGAATAAATTAATTTTCATATTATTTAAAAAATAATTAAAAAGTGACTTTGAGGGTCGTTGACTAACTTACCTACATTAAATAGTGTAATAAACTATAATTTAAAATTCTATTAAATAATGTGAAAATTCTACAAAAATATATATCTATTACATTAATAATAATAATAACTTTTTCAAGTTTTGGAATTAATATTTTAAGTACTCATGCAGATTCGTCTGGTAAAGAGGTTATATTTGCTGTTGATCCTAATTCTAAGAATCAATATTATTCTGATTTTATTTATTCATTAACCGGAACATTAAAAGAATTACGTGAAGAATCTCAATATAAGTTTTTCTCATTAAATTCACCTCATAAATCTTTAATTTTCGATTCTAATGCTATAGATTCTGATACACAACTTGAAAATTTACTTCAATGGATGGAAAATGATGAAAATATGGATTCTGTTTCTGTACTTGGGGTAATTACTGAAATAGTAAATGAATTAACTTTAACAAATGCAGCAGAAGGTTCAGTAATTAATTTTATAGTTGATGACAATTTGGAAATTTCTTTTGAAGAATCAAAAATAATTGAAACATTACTTGAAACTATAGCTTCTAAAAAATGGATATTAAATTTTATTTATAAATATGATACTGATAGAGCATTAATAGATAAATATAAAACTTGGGCTGAGTGGACAACTGGGGGTATTTATCCAATGGTTACCCCAGATACTATTGAACTTATAACAGAAAATACAATTAAACAGCATGCAGAACGAATTTTAACTAATGATTTTAAAGGTATAGTTGAAAAAAATAGTATTTTTCAACAAGAAATTTTTGTTTCACCAGGAACTAGTGAATTAGAGATAGTTATGTTTAGAACTAAAACTGAAGGTAATGTTGAAATAATTACACCTGGTGGAATAAATAGAACAACTGGAAATTATGGGCCAACAGATTTGTTAGAAACACCTTTTGTTTCAATATGGAAATTTACAGACCCTACACCAGGAAAATGGTTGTTTAAAATTTCAGACTACAATTCCGGATTGTTATCAGTTTCACACAGAAATAAAATTGATTATAATATTCAATTAATCGATAAAGGTCCTTTTCCAACCAAAAATTCAGTTCAACTTGTGACTAATATGGTTAAAGGGTCAGATATTTTGATTTCTAAGGATGCATATGTTGAATTGATATTTGATAATAAAATAAATTATGAAATGAATGATAACGGTGTAAATGGTGATGCTTATGCT
>CAZMBU010000125.1:0-3589 GCA_964564565.1 uncultured Dehalococcoidia bacterium
CACCTTTATAATCTGTAAACACAAGTAGATTTTCAATATCTTTAAGTGTGTCAATTAGTTTTTCACCATCGGTTTTTATTTGATTATAATTTTCATTATTTTCAGATCTTGAAATCCAATCAGAAATTTCAGATTGATTTTGCCTGATCACTTCTACACTCTTATGTAATTCAGATAATTTTTGATTAACCTGTTGAATTAAATTAAATTGATCTTCAAAATCTTTAGCTGAAGCTGATACTCTTGGATCTTTTATTAAAGTAATTTCAGTTTTAAGTGTATTAGATTTATTTTTCTTAGAAGTGATGATTTCTACAGTATAAATGCCTGGTAATGCCATTGGGCCGCTTAGACCTTCAGTTAACTTTTCACCTTCAAGTTTATAAGGCCCCTCGCAATACATATCCCATATAAATGTATTAAAACCTTTTTTAGGATTAAATTTATTTTCTTTTTTAGATGGTAAAAATGATTTTGTAATTTTTGTATTCTTATCATTTTTATTTTCATTTGTAAACGATTTTAATATCTTGCCTTTATTATCTTTAATAATAAGTTCCGCTTGATCAACTTCATTATCTAGATAAAAATATATTGGGACACCCATAGGAGGATTTTCACCAGAATCTAAGTAATCAACTTTGACTTCACCATCAGGATTTTTTGATTTTTCAATAAGTACAGGAGAACCTAATGAAGCTGAATATGATTTACCATTATCAGGACCTGTACCAAATAATCTAAAACCAAAAGGTGGTAATATTCTATAAGTTGGGGCAGGTTTCAGAATAAAATTACCATCATCAGTCTTATCATTAAGTTGAGATATCGCTGTAATATCGTCCAGAATCCAAAAAGATCGTCCATGTGTAGCTACAACCATATTATTATCTTTGATATCAATATCATAAATTGGAACTACTGGTAAATTTGAATCTAATTTTGACCAGGACTTAGCATCATCAAAACTTACAAATAACCCGGTTTCTGTACCCACATAAAGTATGTTTGGATTGTTTTTATCTATTCTTAAAACTCTGGTAATTTCATCTTGTGGAAAAGATTTATCAACTCGATTCCATGATTTTCCATTATCTGTAGTTTTATATATTATAGGCCTGTAATCATCTAGCATATTTTTTGTAGCCACAACATAAGCTGTTGAATTGTTATGAGGTGAAAGTTCAATGCAATGGATTCTTGCCCATTCAGGAAAGTCCTTGGGAGTTACATTATTCCATGTTTTTGCATTATCTTCAGTAACATGAATTAATCCATCATCGCTACCTGCCCACATCAGTCCTTTTTTATAAGGTGATTCCAAGAATGAATATATGGTACAGTATGTTTCTGCAGCAGATGTGTCTTTTGTAATTTCGCCTCCAGATACAGCTTGTTTAGATTTGTCGTTAGTTGTCAAATCTGGACTGATTTCATCCCAAGTTTGCCCACCATTAACAGATTTAAATACTATATTGCCTGCAACATATAATGTTTCTGAGTCATGTGGGGAAAATTGAATAGGATATGTCCATTGAAATCTATATTTCATTTCATCTGCACCCTTCCCTGTATTTAACACAGGCCAAACTGTAACTATTCTTACTTGTCCTGTAGAATGATCATATCTCAGCATATTACCACCACCACCAGGGGAACTTCCTATTGAACCTGAATAAACCAAATTCGAGTCTTCTGGATCTGTAACTATATAACCACTTTCAGATGTACCAGTTATATAACAATCGGACCATGTAATTGCTCCTGTTTCTGTTCTATATGGAACACTTATTGCAGAGTTATCTTGTTGAGTACCATAAACTCTATAAGGAAATTGATTGTCTGTATGTACATGATAAAATTGTGATGTTTTTTGATTGTATATTGTTGACCATGATTCACCACCATTTAATGATACGTTAGCACCACCATCATTTCCTTGAATTAACCGATTGCTATCATTGGGATCAATCCAAATATCATGATTATCCCCATGGGGAGTTGGGACTAATTCAAACGTTTTACCACCATCTGTAGATTTATGACAACTATAGTTCATGACCCATACTGTATTTTCATCTGAAGGATCAGCAAAAATATGTTGATAATACCAGGGACGACCCTGTAAATCTTGATCATCTGAAACAAGAGCCCAGGTTTTACCATAATTTTCAGTTCTATAAACTCCTGTGTCAATTTCAGATTCTATCGTTGCCCATATTCTACCTTCTTTAGCTGGGGATATAGAAACTCCCATTCTGCCTTTTAATCCTTCAGGTAATCCAGGTTTTTTAGTTATATTTTCCCAATTGTCTCCTCCGTCAAATGATATATATATACCTGATTCAGGGCCACCGCTATCTAATCTCCAAAAACTTCTTTTGGCTTGCCAAATAGTAGTTATCAATATCCTTGGGTTGCCAGGATCCATGCTTAAATCTGCAGCTCCGGAATTATTACTAACAAATAATACTTTTTCCCAATTGTCTCCACCATCAGTAGATTTAAAGATACCTCTTTCTGAATTAGGGCCAAAAGCATGCCCTAATGCAGCTACGTATACAGTATTGTGGTCTGTTGGATCTATCCTTATTCTAGATATATGTTTCGTATCTGTTAAACCTATATGAGACCAAGTTCTTCCTGCATCAGTTGACTTATACACACCATCTCCAGGTGATACATTTCCTCTAATACAAGCTTCACCAGTACCTGCGTATAATACATTTGGATCTGATTCAGAAATTGCAATCGCACCAATAGATGAAGTATTAAAAAAGCCATCTGAAACATTTTTCCAACTAATTCCAGCATCGTCCGTTTTCCATACTCCACCTGCGCATGCACCAAAATAATATTCATTGATATTTGTTGGATGTCCTGTAACTGCAACAGTTCTTCCTCCTCTTGGTGGGCCTATATTTCTCCATTTAAGATTATTTATCACTTCATCTTTTAATATTTGTTTCATAATTTTCTCCCTTTTAATATTTTTTACAGACCTACAGCTTGACCGTCTTTTCTAGGTTCAGAACCGGCAATCATTATATTACCATTTGTTTCAATAACCTGACCACCTCCAAACATTGGAGAAGGATCATTAACAATTATTTTATGTCCGTAATTTTTTATTTGATCTATTATTGAATTATCAAATATTGATTCTAATAAAACTGTATCTTTCTTTACATCTTTTTCCGTATCATCCCAAGGTATCACACTAAATCTGGGCATATCCAAAGCTAATTGAGGTGAATGATTTTTATCTATTAAATTTGATAGAACTTGAAAATGTCCTTGTGCTTGTTGCATTCCTCCCATTACACCATAACAATATTTAAGATTATTATTTTTTGTATTTGTTACCATGCCCGGTATTAAAGTATGGAATGGCCTTTTGTTAGGTTCTAAATAATTAGGATGATTTTTATCTAAACTAAAACTAGAACCTCTGTTTTGCAATGCTATCCCGGTATCAGGAACAATGATTCCTGACCCAAAACCTTGATACAGACTATTTATAAATGAACAACCGTTACCGTCTTTATCCACAGCAGTTACATATACAGTATTGCTTGTATCAACTTTT
>CAZMBU010000126.1:0-3528 GCA_964564565.1 uncultured Dehalococcoidia bacterium
CTTTTTTCATCTCATTTATCGTAAAGTCAATTGAAGTTTCACCTTTTAAGAAATTATTTACTAAAGTGCCTCCAATATCTTGAAAATACATATATCCGTCATATCGAGGTCTTAACCAGCTCTTTTCAAGAGTTTCCAGAGTGTTTACAAAAAATTGATTACAATCAGTATTTACTTGGTGATCTTTCCAGGCACTTAGGTGTCCTGGCTGACCTCCTGATCTATAATAAAGATTTTTTTGACAACTTTCAGAGGCAACCCAAAAAGTATATTTGAGAGCTATTTCCAAATTTTTTGTATTTTTTGAAATAGCTAAACCTGTACCTCCGATTTGGGATCCACTACAATTCTTAGTATTTTCATCAAAAGCAGGAATATTACCAAAATGAATAATTGATTTACTAAAATCTTTTCTTGAATAATTGGAATAACCATAAAGCATTGGGCAATAAACAAAATTATCATTAGCAGACATATAATCTAATACATTTATTGGATTCATACTCAAGCAATCCTTTGAAACTAAATCTGCTAATTGTTTCATCATTTTTAAAATTAATTTGCCTGTAGATAATTCAATAAATTTTTCAGGTATATGATTAATAGGACTTCCTAAATTTGCAGCTATTGAGTTAAAGCAAGATATTGAATCAACAGGTTTTATTGGCCATATAACTAAGGATTTTTCAGCTAATTTTATTGTTTCTTCAAAAGTTTGCGGAATATTTTCTATTAAGTCTTTTTTATAAGCGCTGACAGGGGCAGCGGCATCTATTGCAAGAGCGTATTGATTATCATTAAAGTTATAACTTTGATGAGAAAAACCAACACTTGCATTCTGCAATAAATTTAAATCATCTTTATACTCCAAAAAATTATTTAATTCATAAATTAAACCTTTTCTTGATGCCTCTCCAACATGAGGATGATCAATTACTATTAAATCATAATCAAATGCCATTTTTTCAATGGGTCTATCAGCAAAAGCTTGTAATGGTCTTTTTTCCCAAATAATTTCAATATCAGAATTGTTTTTTTTAAATTCTCTTGCGGTAGCTACCATAGGATCAAAGCCTCTGGGATGATCCCAGGCTATACCCTTCAACAGTTGCATTTATTTTTTTACCTCTGCCTTATCTTTAAAATTATCAGGTTCTTTATATTTAACAGAATGAAGATGTTCGCAATATAAAACCAACTCGCCCTCTCCTTTAAAAACTTCGTAACTAGTTCTCACAAGGCCCATTTTAAGATATTTAGGTCGTTTCTCCATATTCGTACGAATAGTATAAATGGTATCTCCAATAAAAACTGGTTTAATAAATCTCAACTTATCATAACCATAGCTAAATGAATTAACACAATTAGTAGCTACTAATCCAAGTCCATAAGAAAATACCATTGCACCTGCAACCAGCCTCTTATTAAATATACCTTCTTTAGTTGCAAAATGATCATCGCCTACATATGGGTGAATATCTAATACCATCATATTAAATTGCATTGATTCTCCCTCAGAAATCGTTCTTCTAAGAGATCTAATTTTATGACCTATTATAACATTTTCATAAAACCAATTTTCTGAATTCCAAACTGGAATTTCTGAGTGTTCTTTAGGCATATCCTCAGGATTTGTTGATTCCATGCCAATTGTTGGCTTATATTTAAATTTTTTATTCATATTTAAAAGCTGTATTCATATATAAATTCATGATACCTTAATACCAGAAATCACCTTTATCAATACAAAATTAATAAAGAGTGAAATTTAGGAGGTAAAATGAAATCATTCATTAATCCTCGTTCCTATTACTAACTCATTTAGCATTGATCCAGTGCATTTTGGAATAGTGTTTATTTTAAATTTATCAATTGCTGGACCCACTCCTCCAATAGGAACTTTAATGTTTACTACGTGCTCAATTAGTAATGTAAAAATAGAAGATTATATTAAAGAAGGATACCCATTTATTTTAGCAACAATTTTTGCTTTAATATGCATCACATATTTGCCTATAATAAGTTTGTTTTTACCAAATCTACTAATGTAGTTTATAGTTAACAAAATTCATGTATTCGAAATCTAAAAAGCAATTTAAGGAATCTCAAAAATACTTAGCAGGTGGGGTTAGCAGTCATTTTAGAATGATTTACCATCCCGTACCATTAACTTATAAATCTGCAAAAGGAAGTAAACTAACCGATATAGATGGTAACACATATATTGATTATGCGTTAGCCGCTGGCCCAATAGTATTGGGTCATGCGCCAAATGAAGTGCTAAAAGCTGTAAAGAAATCACTTTCAAAAGGGCAATTGTATTATGGTCAACATGAAACAGAGATTAAATTAGCAAAAAAAATTACAAAAATTATTCCAAGTGCAGAACTTGTGCGTTTTTCATCTTCAGGATCTGAAGCTGTTCATGCATCTATAAGATTGTCACGAGGCTATAGTAAAAAAAAATTAATTCTTAAATTTCATGGTCAATATCACGGTTGGTTTGATAGTCAAATGTTAGGAATTAACCCACTCAATAAAAATAACAAAGTTTATAATTCTTATGGCACAAATATGGAATCCATGGGTCAAATTCCAAGTTCAGCTGAAGATGTAATTTCAATCTCTTGGAATGATATAGATATGTTTAAAAAAACAATAAAAAAATATAAAAAAGATTTGGCTGCAGTCATTATGGAGCCGATAATGTGCAATACTTGTGTAATTCTTCCAAAAGAAAAATATCTAGAGGAAGTAAGAAAAATTTGTACACAAACTAAAATAATATTAATATTTGATGAGATTATTACTGGTTTTAGAATAAAGCTAGGTGGTGCCCAAGAACATTTAAATGTAACACCTGATTTAAGTATTTTTGCAAAAGGTATTGCTTCAGGATTTTCAATAAGTTGCTTAGTTGGAAAAAAGAGAATTATGGATTTCTTAGCAATGAATAAAGTTATTCATGGTGGCACATATAATAGTAGCGTTTTAAATACTGTTGCAGCTCTCAAAACTATTGAAACAATACAAGAACAAAAAAATTATTTTTATAAAAGATTAGATACTATGAGACAAAAACTTACAGATGAGTTTTATAAAATTGCTAAGAAAAAAAATTTTAATATTAATATACAAGGCATTGGTTCAATATTTCATATTTCTTTTACAAAAAAAACTATTTTAAAAAACCACAAAGATTATTTGGAAACTGATTTAAATATTTCTCAAAAATTTATCAGAATAATGCAGGATAATAAAATTAGAATCACGGGACGAGGAACTTGGTTTATTTCCTCTGCACATACAAACAAAGATATAAAAAAAACAATAAAATCTTTTAGCAAAAGTTTAGATCAGTTAAATAGTTAAATTATGAAAATTGATAATGAAAAAATATTTTAAAAAGTAAAAAAAATAATATAATTTATCTTCATTTTCTTTTAAATATATTCTCGTGAGATTTTATTGTACCATCATGAAAAGATCCAAACCATTTATCAAGAGGGCTGGTTAATTCACCATAAT
>CAZMBU010000127.1:0-3444 GCA_964564565.1 uncultured Dehalococcoidia bacterium
ATATATTATAATATATATTTAAATCTAACAAAGACCTGACAGATGAAATTAAAATCATAGCAAAAAAATTAGGAGCAGATTTAGTTGGAATAACTAAAAGTAATCCTAAATGGATATATTCTCATAAATATAGAAGAGCAACAAATGAAATAAAACCCAATAAAATTGATAATTCTTTAAATAGAGTGATTGTAATTGCTAACCAAATGGATAAAGACCTCATAGATACAGCTCCATCAGCATTAAGTGGATCTGCAACAGGGCTAGGTTATTCAAATGATCTCTCTACTATACTTTCTTTATCACAATATATAATAAATTTAGGTTATAAAGCGGTCCCGAGTCAGAATGATACTGCTCTCTCAATTCCTCTTGCTATAGAAGCCGGGTTAGGTGAATATGCCAGAAATGGATTACTTATCACAAAAAAATTTGGTCCCAGAGTAAGGATATCTAAAATATTTACAGATCTGCCTCTTGAATCAGATAAACCTATATCTTTTGGAGTTAAAAATTATTGTTCTATTTGCAATAAATGCGCAAATTCATGTCCACCAAGAGCTATATCTTTTGATAAACCATCATTTAAGCAAATAAACAAATCAAATATTAAAGGAATTAATAAATGGTCAGTGAATGCGGAAAAATGTTTTAAATTTTGGGCATCTCAAAGTACTGACTGTTCTATTTGTATTAGAGTATGCCCTTATAACAAAGATTTTGATAAATTAATTCATAAAATTGGAATCAGGCTAGCAAACACTCCTTTTAAATATATTCTCTTAAAATTAGACAATTTTTTTGGTAGCCGTAAAAAACCATCTGAATGGTGGGCAAATAAATAAAACACAAATGTCAGATATAAAATCAAATCAATTAAATACGCTTTTAGATAAATTTCCCAGATTTCAATTAGGAGATTTCCCTACCCCGTTATATAAATGTAAAAATATTGAAAAAGAACTTGGGCTGAAACATTTATATATCAAAAGAGATGATTTAAGCGGATTAGCGTTTGGGGGAAACAAGGTTCGGCATTTAGAATTTAGAATTGGAGATATTATTAATAAAAATTGTGATATTTTTATTAACAGCAATGTCAAAGTTTCAAATAATTCAAGAATAAACGCCGCAGCATGTGTTAAAGCAGGAATCAAATATGTAGTAGTAATGGGCAAAGGGCCAAACGAAGAAAAACAAGGAAATTACCTGCTTCAAAAACTAATGAATGTAGAAATACATGAATTAGATACAGAGGATAATGATACTATTGAAGATTATTGCAAAGAATTATCTGCAAAATATATAAAAAATGGTCATAAACCTTACTTAAGATCTGAAAACAAATTTGCGCAACATTCTGCAGTTTTAGGATATATTTCTGGGGCTATAGAATTAAATCAACAAATAAATATATTTAAAAAACCAAATAATAAAATAAAAGTGTACCAAGTTGCTGGTAATTCTGTTGTTGGAATGGCAATCACAAACAAATATTGTGATCTCAAATGGGAAATCAATGCAATATCTCCATATCTTGATAATGGACTTCAAGAAAAAGGAATCGAAACAGCTGAAGAAATATCTAAGCTACTGAATATAAATACATTATTAAATGTATCTGATATAAATTACAATTTTGATTATGTTGGAGAGGATTATGGGATAATCACTCAAGGAGCTAAAGATGTGATAAAATTTCTTGCAAGAAAAGAATCAATATTTCTAGATCCAATATACACCGCAAAATGTATGGATGGTTTACTAAACGATATACATAAAAACAAATTTACTGAAGATGATATCGTCATTTTCGTACACAGTGGTGGAACCCCAAACATTTTTACTTATGTAAACGATCTTATTTTGTGATATAGTAGCTAAGCAAAATGATAGATAAAAAAAATCAAACTAATAATATAGAATCAGTTTCCGTTAAACCATCTTTATGGGGATGGTTATGGTTTCTAGTCCCATGGATAATAATAATAATTGTATCTTTGTTTATTGAAGCAATGACATTTTCTCCTACATTACTTATCTTTGCTGCTATCATTGTTGTCCCAAGAATAATATCTACATATAGAACAAGTTACTCCATTACTAGCACTCAGATTGATATTATACAAGGTTCACTTTTTGGATCACAAAAATATGATCTTCCGTTAACAAAAGTGACAAGAGTACAATCAAAACACGGAATGTTTGGCAAATCATTAAACTATACAACACTATTACTAGATTCTACTGAGCATGGGGTAGTACCCCTGAATTATGTACCAAATAATTCAGAATTTTTAAAAGAAGTAGAAAAAAGATATGATGGATTTACTGATATACAAACTTCAAATGAAGTACAAAATACTGATGATTTTGGAACAATAGCACATAGAGGATTCGCATCAAAAGCACCAGAAAATACATTTGCATCATTTGATGAAGCAATTAAAAATAATTTTTTATATATTGAAACTGATGTGCAACTAACTTCAGATAATATACCTATCATTATTCACGACGAGAAAGTGGACAGAACATCAAATGGTAAAGGAAAAGTTAGTGAAAAAACATTGACTGATATAAAAAAATTAGATGCTGGTAGTTGGTTTAGCTCCAAATATAAAAATGAAAAAATCCCCACTTTGTCAGAATTATTAAAAAAATATAATAATAAAATTCATTTAGTTTTAGAATTAAAATCAGATCAATCAGATTTACCAAAACAAGTCTCTGCTCTTATTGAAAATGAAAACTGGGATAAAATTGCCGGGAATCCAATGTCCCAAATACCTGGTTTGACAATCGTTTCATTTCATCTAGAACAATTATTAAGATCTATTGAATTAATGCCAGTAGTAAGACATGGCTGGTTAGTTGGAGAATTAACTGATACAGATATTGATATTGCAAGTAAATTAGGGATACAAGGTATCTTCCCATATGCCAAAATGACTTCTGATCACTCTGTAAAATATGCTAAAGAAAAAGGATTATTTGTTGCAGTTTGGGGAATTCAAAATGCAGAAGAAGTTGTAATGCTTAAAAAGATTGGAGTATCTGCTGTAACTGCAGACTGGCCTGATCAAATACAAGAATATTTAACCAATGATCAAAAAGAAGATAGTGCAGAAGAACCTAAAGCTAAAGAATAAATTAACTTAAGGCCTCTTTTTCACCTTTTTTCACATCGACAAGTAACTGCATCCCAATAGTTCCTACGATTAAAAACAATGAAACACTAAAAATTCCAGTTCTTGCTCCTAGGTATCCGGCTACCAATGCATATAATAAAGGTCCAAAAACAGAAGCACCTCTAGACATAAATCCTAAAAATGAGAAAAATTCTGCACTTTGCTTTACTGGAGTCATAACAGCAAAAATACTTCTTGCTATCGCCTGACTACCACCCATAACTATACCTACCATACATCCTAAGATAAGCCA
>CAZMBU010000128.1:0-3432 GCA_964564565.1 uncultured Dehalococcoidia bacterium
CTTTAGGAGTATTAAATAGAGAGGAAGTTTTTGAAGATTCAATTAATTATGCTAAAAATGGATTCCCGGTAACTCATTTCCATCATACTATGTTTAAAAATTCTATTCCGAGATTAACACAATTCCCATCAAGTGAAATAATTTTAAGTAATGGTAAATCTCCTAATCCTGGAACAAAAATTGTTATGCCTGAATTAGCCAAATCTTTGGAATTAGTTGCTAAAAATGGTGCAGACGAATTTTATCGAGGAAGTATTGCAAAAAAAATTGTTACATCTATGGAATTATATGGAGGTTTAATTTCAGAAGAAGATTTAGATTCAGTTAAAGCAGAGTGGATGGAACCTTTGACTATTAAATATAGAGATTATGAAATTAATACAGTCCCACCTAATTCTAGTGGCTTTCAAATTTTAGAAACTTTGAAAATTTTAGAAACATTACCTCCTGAAAAAATAAAATTTCAAGATCCAGATTTTATACATTATTTTATGGAAACTACAAAATTGGCTGCTACAGACAGGATAACTCATGGAGGAGATCAGTCAATCAAATTAACTCCTACAGAAAAATTACTTTCTAATTCCTATGCTAAATATCAATCTTCAAGAATTTCAAATGATAAAGTGAATTTGTTAGCTGGTGAAGTATTTAATCCTGACGCACCACAAGGAGCTTTAACATCGGTGGATTTAAATGCTTATGATGGTGGAATGACTACTCATTTTGCTGTTGCAGATAAAGATGGTAATGTAGTTTCAATAACACAAACTTTGGGAGGTGGCTTTGGTTCCGCCTTAGCCCCAGAAGGAACAGGAATATTTTTGAATAACATGGGAGACTGGTTTGATTTGGATAGTGGAAGTAGTAATCAAATTGGATCTGGTAGAAGACAAGACTTTTGCCTAAGCCCAACTCAAACTTTTAAAAATGGAGAATTTTATGCAAGTGTTGGAACACCAGGTAGCTGGGGAATTATGCAGACAACACCTCAAATGATTGTTAATTTACTTGATTTTGAAATGAATATGCAGCAAGTGATTGACTCCCCCAGATTTAAAACAATTGGTGGTAAAAGAGTTGAAATGGAAGGACGATTCCCTAAAATTCTTGTTGATAATATGAAAGACAGAGGTCATGAGGTTGTGGATTTGCCAGACTGGTCACCAAGTGTAGGTGGCGGTCATGGCATAAAGAAAGACCATAACTTAGGATCTTACCAAGGAGGAGCAGATCCTAGAAGAGATGGGTATGCGATAGGTACTTAATCTTTAGGTAATATTAATTCAGCACTAGTATCTCTGAGTTTGTTAGGCATTATTGTCATCGCATGAATAGAAGTTGTATTAGATAACGAAGCTAGAAATACAATAGTTTCTGCAACATCTGCACTTTTTGCCATTGATGCCCTGGAATCATCAGATGGGACAACAGGCCTATTATCCATAATTGGAGTATCTACTTCTCCAGGCATAATAGCCGTTGCTTTTATCATTGTATTTTTTAATTCAGCATTAAGGTATTCTGTAAAATTGATTACACCAGCCTTTGCAGCACCGTATGATAATCCTGCTATAAGGCTTCCAGATAATCCTGCAACTGATGATACATTTACTATTAGACCTTTATTTACTTTTTTCATGTCTGGCAACACTGCCTGTGTAAATAAAACTGTACCTAGTAAATTTGAATTGAAAACATTAACTACATCCTCAAGTGTAGTATTTTCTGTGTTTCGATTTTTTGAACTATGCCCAGCATTATTTACTAAAATATCAATATTCTTATATTTTTTTATTATTTCATTTGTAGCTTGATTAACAAATTTTGGATCAGCGACATCACCAGTAAAATAAATGCATTCACCGCCATCATTTTGTATTCTTGATTGTACATCTTTAAGTTTCGATTCTGTTCTTCCAATAATTATGACTGTATCTCCAAGTTGTCCAAACCTGACACTAGCATCTAATCCTATCCCACTTCCCCCGCCGGTTATTACTACAACTCTAGGTGTTTTATTCATTTGTATTCCTTTATTTATCTGTTTTTTTTGTTGATCTTGATTCTTCTATTATAGCTATTATTTTATCTAATGGAATTGCATGGCGTGTATTACCGTTAAACCCTATGGTTGTTTCTGCTTTTAATATAGAATTTGCTATGGCTTCGTTTGTTGTTTCTATAACTCCTCGAAAGAGATTAGTAAGATTTTCATCAAAGAGCTGATTTATATTATATTTTGAATCTTTTGATTTTGTACGATTATAATCAGCATTTGAAAATGCGAGAACAAAATCACCACTGCTGTGACTAGCTACTCCACCACATAAGCCTAATCCAAGACTAACTCTTTTTGCCATTCTGTTTAGTTGCCTGCTTGATACTGGAGCATCAGTAGCAATAACAAACATTATCGATCCTGGAGGTTCATTTATAAAAGTTCCTTTTAAAGGATTTCCGCCAACCCATCTTGAAGGGTTTTTTTCTACTTCATAGTCAGGAGGTAAAATATGCCTGCCGACAGGAATACCATCTAATCTCAAATCTCTAGCATCACCTGTATTTGTAAGTGTTAGGCAACCTACTTGAAATTCTCCTTGTGCTGTTTCGCATATTCTGGATGAAGTTCCTATTCCTCCTTTCCATCCAAATCCAGTCATCCCAACCCCTGCACCTACAACACCTTCAGAAAATTCATTGGGACTTGCATGTTCAATAGCATTAAAAACATGAGATTTTTTTACATGTCTTCCGACTATATCATTTAGAAATCCATCATTACATTCTCCTACTATAGGATTAAAAGATCTTATTCCAGGATTTCTTTCTGATAAATAATCGATTAAATAATTAGCTACATTCCATGTACTTAATGTGCTAGTTAGTAGAACAGGGGATTCAATCCTGCCTAATTCATTGATTTGTGGCATTCCAACTGTTTTTCCATATCCATTAATTACATGTGCAGCTGCAGTTACATTGTGTTCAAATATATTTTCATCATGAGGTAGTATCGCAGTTACTCCTGTTCTTATAGGCCCTTTTCCTATTTTTAATTCCCCATCTCCCTCAATAATTGTAGAATGACCAACTTTGACTCCTGGAACATCAGTAATTGAGTTTAACTTACCTTTTGGAAGGACTCCCATTTCTAGCCCCAGGTCGGCTGATCGAGGCCTATTATTATTTGATATCATATAATACTCTCAAAGAAAAAAATAAATAATATTTGATATTTTTACATAAATTATATATTTCGTCGAATGTTATATTTTCATTATTAGAGCTGAAATGACTTTAAAAGATATTATTTGGTTTGAAAGTTGTGATTCTACGATGGATATTTGTCATCGTTTTGCTTCTGTTACTAAAAAAGAATTATCTATAGGAGCATTTAGTCAATTGAAAGGAAGAGGTACTAAAAATCGG
>CAZMBU010000129.1:0-3426 GCA_964564565.1 uncultured Dehalococcoidia bacterium
CTTTAGGGCTGTTAAAACTAAAATTTCTTGGTTCTATTTCTTCTATGCTGATATTACAGTCAGGACATGAAAAAGTATCAGAATATTGAATTTCTTTGTTATTTGATAATGCTATTTTTATAAGTCCTTCAGATAATTTTAACGATGTTTCAATAGAATTTGTGAGTCTGTCATTATCTATTTCATTATTTATTTGTAACCTGTCAACTATAATTTCAATTGTATGCCATTTGTTTTTTTCTAATTCTATTTTTTCAGATAATTCTTTGGTTTCTCCATTTATACGGGCTCTAATAAAACCTGATTTTCGGGCAATATTAAGAGTTTCTTTATGCTCACCCTTTCTATGCCTGACGATTGGAGATAAGATCATAAATTTTGTATTTATTGGTAGAGATTTAATTGAATCAACAATTTGCTGTATGGATTGTTTTTTTACTTCTTTATTACATTTAATACAATGAGGGGTACCGATTCTTGCAAATAATATTCTTAAATAATCATAAATTTCAGTAGTAGTCCCTACTGTTGATCTTGGGTTTTTGGAAATACCTCTTTGATCTATAGATATTGCAGGTGATAAACCTTCTATATAATCGACATTGGGTTTTTCTAAATTACCTAAAAATTGCCTTGCATAAGCTGACAAAGATTCTACATATCTTCTTCTCCCTTCAGCATAAATTGTGTCAAAAGCTAATGAACTTTTTCCAGACCCAGATAATCCAGTTATTACAACAAATTTACCTCTTGGAATATTTACATCAATATTTTTTAAATTATGTTCTTTTGCGCCACGAATTACTATGTCATTAATTTTCAATGAATTTCTCGCATTCTTATTTATATATAATTAATTTTAACAAAATATAAATAAGAAAGATTGTAAATAAAATAATTGGAAAAATTAATTGGCAATTAATTTGGATTTGAGATAACAATTGATATAATATTTGTTTAAACTTTAAAGAGTAAACTTGGAGAGATGGCCGAGTGGTTTAAGGCGCTGGTCTTGAAAACCAGTATAATTTTACGATTATCGTGGGTTCGAATCCCACTCTCTCCGTATTAACACTGGGGATATATATTTGAAAATTCACGAATATCAGGCTAAAGAATTATTTAAGGATTATGATATTAATATACCTGAAGGATATGTGGGTGAAAATAAGGATGAGATTTTAAAAATTTATAAATCATTTGATGATGATGTGGTATTAAAGGTACAAGTACATGCAGGGGGTAGAGGGAAAGCGGGTGGAGTTAGATTAGTTAAATCCGAACAAGAAGTGATTGAATTTGCTGAAAAATTTTTTGGCAAAGGATTTCAAACCATTCAAACTGAAAATGAAGAATTTATTGTTAATAAAATTTTAGTAGAAAAAGTTAGTGATATAAATTCAGAAAGTTATATAGCATTATTGGTTGATGGTAGTAATCAGTCTTTGAATATTATTGCGAGTCCTGAAGGAGGTATGGATATAGAGGAAGTAGCTTCCAAATCTCCTGAAAATATTTTGACTTTGCCAATAAATGTAATTACAGGACCAACTGATTTTCAAATAAGAAAAATTAACAATTTTTTAAGATATGAGCAAACTTATTATGGTGAATTAAGAAAAATTATAAGAAATTTGTATGAATTATATTTAAGCAAAGATTGTTCTTTGATTGAAATTAATCCATTAATTCAAAATAAATCAGGTGAAATATTAGCTCTTGATGCAAAGATCACTTTTGATGAAGATGCTTTGTTCAGGCAAAAATTCATCAAAGAATTAAGAGATCTATCCCAAGAAAACCCTGTTGAAATTGAAACAGCTAAATTGGGGATAAAATATATACAATTACAGGGAAGTGTTGGATGTATAGTGAATGGAGCAGGATTAGCAATGGCTACCATGGATGTTATTAATGTATCAGGGTTAAAACCAGCAAATTTTTTAGATATTGGAGGTGGTGCAGATGAAAACAAGGTTTCCGAAGCAATGTTAGCTGTTTTATCTGACCAAAATGTAGAAGTAGTATTAATAAATTTGTTTGGTGGGATTTTAAGGTGTGATGTTGCAGCTAGAGGTTTTTTATCTGCGCTAGATAAATATAATAAAAAGGCTCCTGAACTTATAATTAGAATGTTAGGAACAAATAGCGATAAAGGCAAAGAAATTCTAAGTGCCAGTAAATATAATATTTCTTTTGCTGATAATTTAAATGAAATTTCAAAAATATTAATTACTAAGAGGTAGTTTGGATTGACGCTTAAAATTGATAGAAATACTAAAGTAATTGTTCAAGGAATAACTGGAAAAGAAGGTGGGTTTCATGCTTTGAAATGCCAAGAATATGGAACTCAAATAGTTGGAGGTGTAACTCCTGGTAAAGGTGGGCAATTATTTAACAATTCTATACCAGTTTTTGATTCAGTTATTGAAGCAAAAGATACAACTGATGCTGATACCTCTTTAATATTTGTACCTGCTCCATTTGCCCCAGATGCCATATTAGAATCCATTGATTCGGGTATTGAAACAGTTATTTGTATTACCGAAGGTGTACCTGTAAATGAGATGATTAAAATTCATAAAGTTGCAAAAGATCAAGGAGTAACTTTAATTGGTCCAAATTGCCCAGGGGTAATTAATCCAAAAGAAGAATGCAAAATTGGAATTATGCCTGGCGATATTTTCATGCCCGGAAATGTTGGTGTGGTTTCCAGAAGTGGAACACTTACATATGAAGCTGTAGATCAACTCTCAAAAAGAGGTATTGGTCAATCTTTATGCATAGGCATTGGAGGTGACCCTATAGTTGGGACTTCATTTATTGATGTTTTAGATTATTTTATATCTGATGATTTGACTCAAAGCATAGTTTTCATTGGTGAAATAGGCGGGATAAAAGAACAAGAAGCAGCAGAATTTTTAAAATCGGTAAATAATACTAAACCTATAGCGGCTCTTATTGTGGGGGCAAGTGCTCCTAAAGGTAAAAGAATGGGGCATGCAGGAGCAGTAATTAGTGGTGAATACGGAAAAGCAGAATCAAAGATAAATTCTTTAAAAGACGCTGGTTGCCATATTATCCCGCATCCTGGAAAAATAGCAGAAACTGTAGAAAAGATTATTAATTGATAATGGGGAAGGAGAGACTCGAACTCTCACGTTCTATGAACACTTGATCCTAAGTCAAGCGCGTCTACCAATTCCGCCACTTCCCCAAGTTTTATTTTTTTATTTCAATTATATCTAAATGTTGATTAACGTTTATTGAATATAATTTTTGTATTATACCGCTAGGCCATATTATCCTAATTTCATCAATAATTTCAATAACACCTAATCCAAATTCTAAATTGGTTGAATCCATTGAAAGATAGCTAGATCCGGCTATTACTACCAGCATTTGTATTGATTTTAGATTGTTTTT
>CAZMBU010000130.1:0-3401 GCA_964564565.1 uncultured Dehalococcoidia bacterium
ATAGCTAATATTTGTCTTAATTAAACGATCCATTTAAAAAATCCTTTATTTCTTTGTTACGTGATAATATTATTTCAGTATGGATAAAAATAAATTAAATCAAAAAATTGGATTCCAAATAAAAAACTGGACTCCAAGTGTATATCCTGATAAAACAAAAATAAAAGGAAAATATTGTGAAGTTGTTCCTTTGGATATAAGTAAACATGCCAAGCAATTATATGACTCTTTCTCCATGCATAAAGATGATTCAAATTGGACTTATTTATCATCTGAACCTTTTCATGAATTTGAAGAATTTCATGCTTGGCTTAAATCTGATTGTTCTGGAAAAGATCCTATATATTATACAATTATTGATTCTAAAAATACAGAGGCAGTATCACTGGCTAGTCATCATAGAATAGAACCAACAAATGGAGTAATAGAAAATGGCAGAAATTGGTAATATTCACTTCTCTCCAAAATTACAAAAAACTATAATGGCTACTGAATCAATGTATCTAATGATGAAAAGAGTTTTTGAAGAATGGGGATACCGACGTTATGAATGGAAATGTGATAATTATAATGAACCTTCCAAAAATGCAGCAAAGAGATTAGGTTTTACTTTTGAAGGGGTTTTCAGGCAAGCTACAATTTATAAAAACAGAAATAGAGACACTGCTTGGTTTTCTATAATAGATAATGAATGGCCAATATTAAAAAAGAAATTTAAAAAATGGTTATTGCCAACTAACTTTGATTCTAATGGAGTTCAAATTAATAGACTATAAAATTAAGTCCATCAATTAATTATATCTATAACAATATAATGCATACTTTTTTTTATGTATTATGATAGATTACCCAATATCAATTACAGCATTGAAAAAGATAAGGAAAAATTCTAATATTAGTAAATGGGGAAATTGTTAATTCACATTATTACTGGTGTAGATAATCCAAGCAGAGCTATACTTGGTTTCGCAGTAGCTAAAGCAGCTTTGGATGATGGGCATGAAGTTTCTGTGTTTTGCGCAGGAGATGGAGTAACTTCTCTGCATGAAATTACAATCAATGAAATGCAAGGTGTAGGGCTAGGTAAATTATCAGATCACTTATCTGCTTTAAAAGAAGGTGGGGCATCTCTTTACGCATCAAAAATGTCCGCAAAAGCAAGGGGAATAAATCCCGATCAATTACAATCTTTGGGATTCACTCCTGCAACACCTAATAAGCTTGTAGAAATATGCTTTGATGCTGACAGAACTATCGTCTATTAAATAGTTATATCAATAAAATTTAATGAGTCCCTTCTTGCATTAATAGAGGATCCATACCTTGCATACCACGAAGTAAATTCATTTCACCTCTGTGCCCATTAAAATGACCTAACATGTGTAATGAAATAGATTCATCAATAGATTCAGTTCCCCCATCTGGTTTTCCAACTTGTCTTGTAAGATCTTCATCTTTAAGCTCATTTAACAAAGTATCTGTAGATTCCCAAACTAAATCTTGATAATTTCTAAAGGCTTTCATATCAGAAATTTCCACTTTTTGTGCTTCTTCATCTGATTGTCCAGTACCAAAACCATCAAAAGGGAGACCTGTTTTATTTGACCAATCTTCATTCCATACTGTGTCAGATTCTCTTATTACAAGATTAACTATTAAATCTTCAATTCTGGTAGTATGCCATAAACACCATGCTATAGAATGGCTACCAGATTCAGGAACAAAATGAATTTGTTCTGTTGTTCCATTACAAGCGTCACGTAAAGCCCTATGAACAAAATCAAGACTCCATTTAATATTTTTTATTCTGCTCATTATTAATCCTTATCAAATATTTATTTATACATTAATGAATTATATACGTTAATTCAAAAGTAATCCTAAAGTGAGCCTTGAATCCTTTTTTCTTTGCCAGCCCACTCTTTCTCTCTTAATACATATTTTTGTATTTTCCCTGTTGCAGTTTTTGGTAAAGGTCCAAATTCAACATATTTTGGAGCTTTAAATCGAGCTATTCTTTCTTTGGCAAATTCAATTAATTCTTCTTCGGTTAAAGTAACTCCCTCACGTGTTGTAACAAAAGCTTTAGGTACTTCACCCCATTTGTCATCAGGTACTCCTATGACACTTACTTCTGCAATCCCTTCATTTTCCATTAAAACTTTTTCTACCTGTTGGCTTGAAATATTTTCTCCGCCAGAAATAATTACATCTTTGGCCCTGTCTTGCAATTCTATATATCCATCACTATGCCAAACAGCAAGATCTCCAGAATGAAACCATCCACCTGTAAATGCTTTATCCGTTGCTTCCTTATCATTAAAATAACCAGACATAACCATGTTTCCACGCATAACAACTTCACCCATATGCTCACCATCTTTCATAACATCATTCATGTTTTCATCTACTACTCTTAATCCATCATCACCTGTTATATAAGGGACCCCTTGCCTGGATTTAATTTTTGCAAGTTCTTCTGTACTCATTGATTCCCATGAAGGTTGATACGCACATGTTGTTACCGGGCCATATGTTTCTGTTAATCCATATGAATGAATTATTTCGGCTCCCATCTGTTCTATACTTCTTATTACTTGTGGAGCAGGTGGAGCACCTGCTGTCATCACAGTTAAACCATTTAAATTTTGACCTTCAGCATCCGGGCTCGTATACATTGCAGTTAAAACTGTAGGTGCGCAACACATATTTGTAATACTCTCTTGAGCAATCAGTTTATATATTTCAGCAGGTCGGACTTGTCGTAGGCAAACATGAGTCCCTCCAACTGCAGTCACTGCCCATGGATAGCACCATCCATTACAATGAAACATAGGTAGTGTCCATAAATAATTTGTTTTAGAAGACATACCAGATTCTAATACATTCCCCAAAGCAGAAATATAAGCTCCTCGCGAATGATATACTACTCCTTTTGGCATTCCTGTTGTTCCCGATGTGTAATTAATTGTCACAGGATCTTCTTCAGATTCTAAAGTAACAGAATGTTCTCCCTTTGGAGAACTCAATAAAAATTGCTCATATTCAATAGATTCAATATTAGTATTTTCAGGTTCAGTATCAACTATTTGAACAAAACATTTGATATTTTTGAGTTCAGGTTTAATTTGCTCGATGATATCACCATATTCTGAATCAAAAACAAGAATTTTAGCTTCAGAATGATTTAAAATATACGCTATTTCCCTGCCTGATAATCTGATATTTATTGCTACTAATACTGCTCCTATTTTCAAAGGAGCAAAATGTCCTTCAAGCATCTCTGGAATATTTGGAACTAAAAATCCTACTTTTTCTCCTCTTCCCAACCCTTGAGATTTTAATGCTCCTGCAAGTTTATTCACTCTATCGGAAAATTCTTGATATGTATATGAACGATC
>CAZMBU010000131.1:0-3397 GCA_964564565.1 uncultured Dehalococcoidia bacterium
CCTACAGCACAATTAGATGTTTCTTTTTACAGAGATGATACTGATTTGAAAATTAAAACTGATATAAGTCCAACAATTATTGATTTAAATATTAATAATTCTAATGTTATTTTAATTGATGATGTACTTTTCACAGGCAGAAGTGTTAGAGCCGCAATGGATGCTTTAATGGATTATGGTAGACCTTCAAGTATTCAATTATCTGTTTTGGTTGATAGAGGGCACAGAGAATTACCTATATCTCCAGACTTTGTTGGTAAGAATATTCCTACATCCAGAAATGAAAAAGTAAATGTATTAATTGCTGAAATTGATGGAAAAGATGTAGTTGAAATATCATGATAGCAGGCAACAAACTAAATAATTTACTCGATATAGATCAATTGTCTAAAAATGATATTTTATATATTTTTGAATTTGCAGAAAAATTATCTTCAATTTTAAATGGCCCTGTTAAAAAAGTTCCTGTATTACGTGGGAAAACAGTTATTAATTATTTTTCAGAACCAAGCACTAGAACAAGAGTGTCTTTTGAAAATGCTGGAAAAATTTTATCTGCTGATGTTATTAATGTTTCTTCAAGTGGTAGCAGCGATGAGAAAGGTGAGTCATTTATAAACACTGTTCAAACTTTAGAATCTATTGGAGCAGATATTCTGATCATAAGACATTCTGATTCTGGAGCCCCATATTTTGTGTCTAGAAATATTCAGATACCAGTCATTAATGCCGGGGATGGATCTCATGCACATCCTACTCAAACACTTATTGATCTATACACAATATATAAATCAATTGGAGAAATTGAAGGATTAAACCTTACTATTTTAGGAGATAATATTCATAGCAGAGTGTCAAGATCTGCTGTTTTGGGATTTAGTACCATGGGTGCTAAAGTTACTTTTTGTTCACCCACAACAATGAATGCAAATTATTTATCTGAAAATGATGTAAATAATTATCCTTCAATTATGTATACAAGTAATTTAAAGGATGCATTGTCAGAAAGTGACTTGATTATGACCCTAAGAACACAATTTGAAAGAAAAGCTAGTTTGGTTTTCCCTAATATAAATGAATATACAAGAATGTTTAAGTTATCAAATGAAAGCCTTAAATATGCCCCTGACAAAGCTAAAATTTTACATCCTGGGCCAATGAATTTAGGGGTTGAAATTGATGGATACGTAAGTGAATCAGACAGATCTTTAATTAATCAGCAGGTTATGAATAGTGTGGCAATTAGAATGGCTTTGTTAATTATATTAATAGGCGAACATACTTTGGATTCTATTTGATAGGGAGTGTAGATGAAAAAAATAATTAAGAATGGAAAAGTTTATGATGGTATATCTGACAAGATAAAACAACAAGACGTTTTAATTACAGATGGTGTAATTAAAGATGTGGGAAATATAGATATATCAGATGGTGATATAGAAATAATAGATGCTAGCAATTATATAGTCAGTCCAGGTTTTATTGATATACACTCTCATTTAAGAGAGCCGGGTTATGAGTATAAAGAAACTATAGCTACAGGTACTAGAGCTGCTTCAAAAGGTGGTTTTACTACTATTTGTGCTATGCCAACAACTATTCCAGCTTTAGATTCTAAAGATTCAATAGATTATTTTAAAGATTTATGTAAACAACGTTCTATTATAAAAGTACATCCAATTGGTGCTGTTACTATGAACAGAAAAGGTAAAGAAATTGTAGAAATGCAATCTTTGGCAGATTCTGGTGTTATAGGTTTTAGTGATGATGGAGAGCCTATTCATGATTCTAATATTATGAGGATGTCACTAGAATATTCTAAAATGGTTTCTCGCCCTATAATGAATCATTGTGATGATAGAGGGATTAATTATCGCGGAGAAGGAGTGATGAATGATGGATTTTTAGCTCAAAGATTAGGTTGTAGTGGTATACCTAATGCAGCTGAAGCATCCATGCTTTCTAGAGATATTTTTTTAACAGAATTAACTGGTGGTTTATACCATGCTTGTCATATAAGTGCAGCTCAATCGGTAGATGTACTTAAAATCGCAAAACAAAGAGGAATTAATTATTCTGCAGAAGTTACACCTCATCATCTCACAATAACAGAAGATTTTATTCTTGGTTCAGATGATCAAAACAGAGAACAAATTTCTGAGAATGCTTATAATACTTTTGCAAAAGTATTTCCTCCGTTAAGAACCAAATCAGATATTCAATCTTTAATAGAAGGAATTAATAGTGATTTAATTTCAATTATAGCTACGGATCACGCTCCTCATGGTTATGAAGACAAAATGACTACTTTGAATCAAGCGGATTTTGGTATAAGTAATTTTGAGACCACATTGGGATCAGTTTTGCAATTATTTTATTCAAAAGATATAAAATTAGAAAAATTATTGAGATGTTTAACTTCAAATCCTGCTGAATTTCTAGGGAAAAAATTAGGTAAATTAACTAAAGGTTATCCCGCGGATATAGTAATTATTGATTTGAATAAAGAGTGGGAAGTTGATATTTCAGATTTTGTTTCTTTAGGCAAAAACAGCCCGTTACAAGGTACTAATTTTAAAGGCAAAATTTTGCAAACCTTTGTAGATGGAGAAATTGTTTACTCTGATGATAAGGGACATAATGGATAAAGGATATTTGATTTTATCTGACAAAACTTATTATCCGGGATATATATTTGGATATGGTAATTTAGTTTTTGGTGAAGTAGTATTCAATACTTCTATGACTGGATATCAGGAAATATTGACTGATCCTTCCTATAAAGGGCAAATTGTTATTCAAACTTATCCTTTAATTGGCAATTATGGAATAAATGATGAAACTAATGAGTCAGATGAAATTCAAGTTTCCGGTTATGTAGTTAGACAAAATGCAGACTTCCCAAGTCATATTAGTTCTCAAAAAACTTTAGATCAATTTTTAAAGCAGTATGAAATTATGGGTATATCTGAGATTGATACCAGGGCTGTTGTAAAAAAAATAAGATCAAAAGGTGTTATGAATGGGGTTATTATAAGGGGAAATGACCCTTTAAAAGGAATTGCATTTTTAGAATCAATACCTAATTATGATTCCCTTGATTTAGCTAAAGGAATTGGAAATAGAAAAGATTTAAATGAAAAGTATGGTAAAAATTTAAATCTTACTCAAAAATACAAAGTTGCTGTTATAGATTGTGGAGTAAAAGAAAATATTCTGAAATTATTATATAAACGTGGATGTCAAATCAAAGTGCTTTCCCCAGATTTTAGAGTGGATGATTTGAAAAATTTTTCTCCGGATGGAATTCTGATATCTCCAGGTCCCGGCGATCCGAAGAATATGGATTTTTTAGTTAAAAAAATAAATTCATTTTTAAATGATTATCCTATATTTG
>CAZMBU010000132.1:0-3391 GCA_964564565.1 uncultured Dehalococcoidia bacterium
TACATCCTCATAATGTGGGGCTTTTAAGTTTAGGGCAACCAAGATTTATTCCAGCTACTCCATTTGGAATATCTGAAATGTTAAATAGAAACAGTATTAAAGTAGAGGGATCAAATATGGTAATTATTGGCAGAAGTAATATCGTGGGAATTCCATTGGCAAATTTATTTGTTCAAAAGAATAAAAATTTTAATGCTACTGTTACTGTTTGCCATTCCAGATCTAAGAATATTTCTGAATATACATTAAATGCTGACATAGTTATTGCTGCTATAGGACAAGCTAATTATTTGCATTCTGATATGGTTAAGTCTGGTTCAGTGATTATCGATGTTGGAATTAACAGAATTTCAGATGATACTAAAAAATCTGGTTTCAGATTAGTAGGAGATGTTGATTTTGAATCAATGATGGGAAAGGTAAGTGCAATAACCCCTGTTCCTGGAGGTGTTGGCCCTATGACAATAGCTATGTTATTAAAAAATACATATAATGCGTCATTGTTGCAAATGAATCATTAAATAATTATCTTTTTAGCTTGTTTTAGATTTTATACCACATTAATATTTTCACACGGAGGTATATTATGAGTAGTTTAGATGAATTGTATGAAAAATTAGGTGTAAGGAAAGGAATTAGTGCTGCTGGTACGACAACAATGTATGGTGGTTCGCAATTACGTCCAGAAGTTACACAAATAATGATTGAAGCTTCAACTGTTATGCTTGATATGGACGAATTAAATATTGCAGCTGGAAAAATGATTGGAGAATTGACTGGATCTGAATATGGTTTAGTTACTAGCGGTTCTGCAGGAGGCTTATTATTACAAGCTTGCGCTGTAATTGCTGGAGATGATCCTGCTAAAATGGCAAGACTCCCTGATACAGAAGGAATGAAAAATGAAATTATTATTCAAAGATCTCACAGATTTGCTTATGATCAGTGTTACAGAGCTGCAGGTGCAAAATTCGTAGAAATTGGCGATGGTAAAAGATGCCATGAATGGCAATTAGAGGCAGCTTTTTCTGATAAAACAGCTGCAGTTGCATATTTGTTTTCCCCGGGTGTTTCTAAAATGGCATTATCTTTAGATAAAGTATGTGAAATAGCTCATTCAAGAGGCGTACCTGTAATAGTTGATGCAGCTTCAATGTTGCCACCTAGAGAAAATTTATCAAAATATCATAAATTGGGAGCAGATTTAGTTATTCATAGTGGAGGTAAAGGAATTAGAGGTCCTCAGGGAACAGGTATCTTGTCAGGGAAGAAGGAATTAATTCAAGCCGCATATGCAAATGCATCTCCCCATCAATTTCTTGGTAGATCAGCTAAAGTTGCAAAAGAAGAGATAGTGGGTCTTCTTACAGCTTTAAATAATTTTGTTAATGAAGATGAGCAGATTGAAAATTCTAAATTTAGAAATAAGAGCCAGAAAGTGGTAGATGCTTTTAGTGAAACCCCAGGATTGAATGCTGAAGTTAAACATGACAAAGAAGATTATTTAACTCCAGTGTCATCATTATTGTTTACTGAAGAATGGGATGGTCCAAAAGCTGGGGAAATTCTCCAAAAACTTAAGGAAGGTGATACTCCAATATTTATGAGTAATCTCATACATCCTGATGAAATAATTTTTGATCCATTAAATGTTTCTGATAATGATGTTGATGTAGTGATTAAAAAAATTCGAGAATCAATGGATTAATTAAGAGCCAATCCATGTTAAAGCAATTTCAGATACCTGACGGCGATGTAATAAGAGTAGATTCTATTTCTTTGAGACAAGTCGTTAAAGAAATTTTTATTAACTGTGGTGTTTCAGAAAAAGAATCAGAAATTGGATCTGATGTGCTCGTTTCTACTGATTTACGTGGCGTAGATACACATGGAGTATCAAATATGCTTCGTATTTATGTAAAAGATTATCAGGATGGTAAATTAAATCCATCTGCTAATATGCAAATAGTAAAAGAAAGTTCATCAACAATTAATATTGATGGTAATAACGGACTAGGAATTTTACAGGGACCGCCAGCTATGGAATATGCTATTAAAAAAGCAAAAGATTCAGGCGTTGGGATAGTTACTTTATTTAATAGTGGGCATATTGGTGCTGTAGGACATCATGCAAGAATAGCAGCAGAGAATAAAATGGTAGGAATATGTCTTACCGCTGGTGGTACTCTTGTTTTACCTACTTTTGCATCAGAGTCCAGAACAGGAACAAATCCAATTTCTTTGGCTGCTCCTTCAAATAAATATCCATATTTTTTATTTGATGCTGCAACCTCTTCTATAGCAGGGAATAAAGTTAGATTAGTTGCGAGAAATGGCACCAAGTTGAGTGCAGGCTCAATTGGAGATAAAAATGGGAATCCTATAATGGAACCTATGAGTGTTGATGTTTCTGAAGATTTTATTGATATTCCTAACTTGTTGCCACTTGGAGGAAATCGTGACCAAGGCTCTCATAAAGGTTACGGCTTATCTTTGTTTGTAGAAATTTTGTGTACGATATTATCGGGCAATGTTCCAAACATGGTGGATCCTAATGGTAATTTATGCCATTTTTTTGCTGCTTTCAATATTGAATCATTTACTGAATACAATATTTTTATATCTAATATGGATGCTATGTTAGAAACTTTATTAAATACCCCGCCTACCTCAGATTCTGACAGAGTTATATATCCAGGTATTATGGAATATGAAAATGAACAAGAAAGAATAGAAAATGGAATCCCCTTACATAAAGAAGTAGTTGACTGGTTTTCTAGTGTAAGTAAATCGATGAATATTGATTCTGTTAAGTTACTTTAATTAGGATGTTTCTTATGCCAATCTGTTTCATTTTGTATTAATTGAGCGCATTTAATGATCATATGATCTGATTGTGTATCACCCATAATTTGAAAGCTCGTAGGTAAGCCATTATTGTCAAAACCGTTAGGTATGCTAATCCCAGGTAATCCAATTAAATTTCCAATTGCACCAATCAGAGTTATTGGATGATCTTCATTAAACTCTTTTCTAGTAGCCCATCTGAAGTTTTCGTTTATTTTACTTGCTGTTGATGGTTTAACTGGACTTATGATGACATCTATCTCTTTAAACATTTCATTCATTTGTTGGTGTAAAATATTTTGAATTCTTAATGATTTTATATAATCTTTTGCGAGCACTGAGTTAGTTGCTAAAGAACTATAATGAGTTTCCTCTGCATTTAATTTGGTTTGCAATCCTTCTTCAAAAATTTCTTCAAACGCTGAGCTTGCTTCTGCTGCAAGTATAGTTCTTGTTGCAGCACTTATTGGAATATCAGGTAATTTGATATGGATTAATTGGTATCGCGATTCCAAAATTTTTAAAGTTCTATTGAAATTATCTT
>CAZMBU010000133.1:0-3384 GCA_964564565.1 uncultured Dehalococcoidia bacterium
ATGAACATCTAGGCCAATACCGTATGAGTTAATCATTGGTGTTTAATATTTGATGAATTGATTTTAATAAAAGTATATCTTCAGATGATGTCAATTTTATATTATATTTAGATCCATTGAAAATATGTGGACTTGATCCATTTTTTAACATTAATTCTGGGACATCATTAAAATTAAATTTTATTTTATTTATTTTGGCATATTGGATGGCATCATATAATATTTTAGTTTTGTATGCTTGTGGAGTTTGAGATGATAATAATTTACTTCTGTCTATTTGCTTGGATAGAGTGGAAGCATTCTGAGATAAATAAGCGGAGTCAATATGTTTGATTACTGGGATTGCAGTATCATTTTTTTTGGCTATATTTATACTTTGAGAAATTAAATTTTTATTAATAAATGGTCTGGCTGCATCATGGATTATTGTAATTTCAGATGAAGTAATTGTATTAAATGCATTTATAAAAGATTCAAATCTAGTATCTCCTCCTTCTACAAAATTAAATGATTTTTTGTATTGGTTGATTGAAATAATTGATTTTATTATATTTAAAATGTTTTTTGATGTTACTATAGTTACATGATCAATTAAGTTATGTTTGAATAAAGCTTCTATAGAATATTCAACAATCATTTTACCGGATAATTCATATGTTAATTTATCTGTACCCTGCATTCTGGAAGAATTCCCAGCAGCAAGTAAAATCGCACAATTTTTCATTTATAAATATTTATTTTTTGTTAACTAGTTTATATTATATTATTACGATTAAATATAGTTAAGGAAATTATAAATATGATAAATTATTGGATGATTTCAATCCCACAATCTAAATATGAAATTTTTCTAAAGAACAAAGATAAACAAATAGAATTTAGTAATAAGTATCAAAAAAGAGTCAAAAGAATTGAGATTGATGATCGGATGATTATTTATATTAAAGATATAAAAAAATGGATTTTAAGTGCAACTATAACTAGCGCAGCTAAAAATATAATTAAATCAAGATGGTCTGATGATATTACAGATTATACTTATGGTGTTAATTTAAATATAGATAAACAATTAGATGAATCTAGTGCAATTGATGCAACTTATATTGCTCCTTCTTTGGAATATTTGAAAAAATGGCTACCATCTCATTGGGAGTTGGCTTTTTATGAAAGTATGCATATTCTATCGTCGAGAGATTTTAAATTAATTGAATCAGAAATGAACAGGGAATAGAAAAATTATACTACCCCTGATGACAAATGTTCTTTTGTTAACCATCCGGATCCATTCTTTAACATATCAAATGTGTTATCGAACATATATTGAGTGATATTTTCGATATTTTCATTTTTTATTTGACTAATCTTATTTATTATTAAATTACAATCTTTTGGTTCTGTCCATTTGGCTCTGTTTAGTTTGAAGGGTTGAGGAGCAGAATCAGTTTCTACAATTATATTTTTTATATTAGTGGAATTTATAACTTCTTCTAATTTTTTTAACCTGAGTAAAGGTTTACCAACTGATATTTTAAATCCCATTGATTCTAATTCTGCTGCTATTTTATTATTTGATTGGAAATAATGCATAGCTCCACCTACTTCATAAGCTCTCTCTTCTTTTAATATTCTAATTGTTTCCTCAGCGCAAAAACGTGAATGAAAAATGATAGGTTTATTTAATTCTCGAGCTATCCCTATTTGTTTTCTGAAAGATCTGTATTGAATTTCCCTAGGGGGAGAGTCAGGTTGAAAATCTAAACCAATTTCACTAATAACTAGAATCTTTTTATTGCTTGTTATTAGGTTATACATTTGTTCAATTTCTGTTTTGTTTAATTCGTTAGTTAAATTTTGAGGATGGAATCCTACACCTCCAAAAACATTAGGATATTTTTTAGTCATTTGATCAATAAGTTCCGCACTCGATATATCAACGGAGGCATCAATAATTGAAGTTATTCCATTAAGTTCGGCCCTATTTAATATTTTGGGTATTTCTTCAGAATTATAAGAGTTTATATGGGTGTGAGAATCAATTATTGGAATTTTAATCATAATTAATTTGTAAATAAGTTATTGTATATAGCATTCCAACTAAGTAGGACGCATTTAATACGAATTTGATTAGATTTCACACTATGTATTGGATTTGTAATTTGTAGTTTTTGATTTTTAAATTTGTAATTAGAATTACTTTTTGTATTGAAAAAAGTAATAAATTCATCACATATTGTTGGAATGATATGAATGTTTTCATTTAGAATTATTTCTGCCAGTAATGAAGAACTAGCTTTGTGTATGGCACATCCTTCTAATTCCAAATAAATATTAGTTATATTATCTTGATTTAAATTAAAATGAAATTTTACTTCATCTCCACAGAATGGATTTAACCCTGATACTAATTTGTCTGCTTTTGATAATTCAGATGAAAAACCAGGATTTATAGATCTTTCAAGTATTTCTTCTTTGTAAACGAAATCTAAATTGTTTTTTTTAGACATTATTAAAATATTTTATTGAATTATTAATTTCTTCGGTAAATTTGTCTATTTCTTTATTTGTATTGTATATATAAAAACTAGCTCTTGCAGATGAATGGCTACCTAATTTTTTTATTAAAGGCATAGCGCAATGATGCCCTGTTCTTATTGCTATTCCTTTTGAGTCTAAAAAAGTACCTAAATCATGAGGATGTATATCAGGGATATTAAAAGATATTAATCCTGCTCTGATATCTATATTTTCTGGTCCAAGAATTTTAATGCCATCAATGTTCATTAAATTGTTATATGCATATTTGGTTATTTCAATTTCATGCTCTCTGATGTTTTGCATACCAATTTCCATAAGATATTTTGTTGCTGCACTTAATCCTATAGCGCCAGCTATATTTGGTGTCCCAGCTTCAAATTTGAATGGAATTTCATTCCATGTTGATTTATCATAGGTTACTTCTAAAATCATATCCCCACCTTTTTGATAAGGTGGCATTAATTCTAATAATTAATTATTTCCATATAATACTCCTATACCAGTTGGTGCTAACATTTTATGTCCGGAGAAAGTTAAGAAATCACAATCCAAATCTGCTACATCTAAGGGCATATGTGGAGCACTTTGTGCAGCGTCAATAATTGTCGTTGCTCCATTTGATTTTGCTATATTGATTATTTCCTTAATATTATTGATAGTTCCTATTCCATTGGATACATGGGTTATAGAAACTATTTTGGTGTTTTTTGTAATAATATTATTTATATTGGTTAAATTTAATGTCCCATCGCTGTTTATTGGGATATATTTCAGTTTAGATTTTGTTTTTTTTATTAATTCTTGCCATGGAACAATATTACTGTGATGCTCCAATTCAGTAATTACTAT
>CAZMBU010000134.1:0-3370 GCA_964564565.1 uncultured Dehalococcoidia bacterium
TATGTTTCATTAGAAGATGAATTAATGACAAGATTTGGCGGTGAAAGAATTAAAAACTTTATGGAATGGGCCGGATTAGAAGATGATATCCCAATAGAAAACAAAATGATAACAAAAACAATAGAAAATGCTCAGGTAAAAATAGAATCATATAATTTTGATATAAGAAAACATTTAGTTCAATTTGACGATGTCACTAATACACAAAGAGATATAATTTATAAATTAAGAACAGATTTAATTAAAAAAGATAGTATCGCAAAAATAATCAAATCTTTATCAGAGCAAACAGCTCAAAAATTTATATCAGATATTCATATAGATGATGACAAATCAATTACTTCTTTATTTGATTTAATTAATCAAGAATTTACAAATAAATTTGGAATTACAGTACTTTCATCTAGTGATACAGAATTAGAAAAAATGAAATCTGATGAATTAGAGGAATTAATATTCGATAAATTGGTAAATATATATGATGAAAACAAAGATTCGTTTCCCAATAAAGACGAATATTTAAATATAATCTCATCTTTTTCTATTAGAATAATTGATTATTATTGGATAAATCATTTAACAAGTATTGAAAACCTAAGGCAAGGAATTGGACTGCAATCCTATGGCCAAAAAGACCCTTTAATGGCATTTAAAAAAGAAAGTTTAACATTATTTGAAGACCTTATAGAAAATATCCAATTTGGCATAATAAAAAATGTAATATATGCTAAAAATACTGATAATAAACAAAATCAATCAATCAACCTAAAAAATAACCCCATATCAACTAAAACTCCTTCTCAAAATAATACAAAAAAACTTAAACGAAATGATCCTTGTCCTTGCGGTTGTGGGTTAAAAATTAAAAAATGCCCTAATGGACAATTAATACTTAATTCCTAATAAATTTTATGAATCATTTGATTGAAAGATTGAAAAGTAAAATTGAAAACGGAATCAATTGGGAAATAGCTGTTGTTGATTGTATATCTGAGTGGAATATAAACGAAGAATTTTATAGGGGATATAAATATAAATATTGGATCAATAACGAAGCTTTTGATTGGATGACCTTAACAGAAAGATTGGGGTCAGCAATAAAATCATATTTAAATAAAGAAAAATATCATGAATTAATTTTCACCGGATTACTGCCAAATAAAAGCAGTTATGAATATATGAAGAAAATCATTTCTGGAAATAAACTGAGTCAAATGCGTAATTTTTATTACGGGATAATCATAGAAGACTTAATTTATGTACAAAAATCACAACAATATTTAAAAAAATCCTTATATAACACTAATAATTATGATGGGTATGAAGAAATTTATGGCAAAAATATAAATTTACTATTTAAACAATTTGCAAAAAATATAAAATTTACAAAAAAAAACACAATAAATCTTTACATATATAAAGAATTCATATACTGGCTGTTTAAATACCGAATCAAAAATTCAGATGAAACTAAAGTCGCAAGTGATACAAATCTCTCAATAAAATTAGCAAAAAATATATTAAACGAAAAAATAACCCTACTATTTTAATTCTTAATATGAAATAGCTGAAAAATTAATATTTCTTCTATATATATAGTATAAATAGACCATTAAATTGTAAAATTATAAATAAATATAAATTATCAAACAAAAACTTAACAGAAGGGTTGACAGATTTCCTTCAGACCAATATTATTTATCAACATATATTGTAATCAACTTTATCAGATTTTAGTTATCTTTATAGATATAGATTAATTCATTTCTATAATTAACCTACTAAATTTAGAGGGGGAAATAATGAAAATAATTTTAAAAAATACTAAGATGTCCACTCTTATAGCAATTTCACTATTGCTGAGCATTGGATTAATAGCATGTGCAGGCCCAGCTGGTTCAGCTGGTGCAGCCGGTCTTCCTGGTCTTCCTGGATTACAAGGAAATAAAGGTCCTCCTGGTCATCCTGGTCATCCTGGTCAACCTGGAGACAAAGGTGATCAAGGAACACCTGGTCTTCCTGGTCATACTGGTAAAGCTGGATTACAGGGTGCTACAGGTGATACCGGTCCAGCCGGTCCTCCTGGTCCACCTACATACTTAGTAGCTGACGCAACAACTGCTGGTGGTTCCACTAGTATTTACGGTGCTGGCTTCAAAGCTAACGGACAAGTTGCTGTAACTGCTATCGCAGCTAAAGGCGGATTAGATAAATTCTTGGTTGGTGCTCAAGCTAATGCAAGCGGAGCTGTTTCTATGACAGTAAGTATTGCAGATGACTGGCCAGAAGGTGTTTATACTTTAATTGCTGAAGGTGAAGGTGGCGGAAAAGCTGCTGCAGCCCTTAAAGTTACTGCTGCTAAATAAACTAAATATTATTTAGACAATTTACATAAAAAGGGGAACTGAGTTGAACTCAGTTCCCCTTTTTATGTTGAAAACCACGAAATATATACTTAAAACAAATTCCAAATAATGCATTAAATCAATAATATTGTATTATTAATATTAATTAAGTAACCAAATATTTATGATCAAAATCAAAAATATAATATTTTTTGTATTACTTTTTTCTTTAACAATATCATGTACAGGAGATATAGGGCCCTCTGGCCCTGAAGGTGGGCAAGGAGAAAAAGGATCACAAGGAGAAAAAGGTGACCCTGGAGTCCCAGGAATTCAAGGAGTAAGTGGCCCTCCGGGACCAATAGGGCCCGCTGGCCCTGAAGGAAATGATGCTCCTCAGCCTCAAGCTACCATAATTACAATAAATAATACTGTATTTACAATTCAAGAAGAAATTGAAATATGGGGATCTGGGTTTAACTCAGAAGAAACAATAACTCTATATATTAAAATATCTGATACTTTAGAATCTATTATTGGGACTGCAGTGGCTACGAAAAGTGGATCTTTTACTACAAAAACAAAACCATTATCCAATAATTCTAAAATTAGTTCTCAAATTGTAAATCAAACAATTTATACCATTTTGGCTAAAGGTTCAAAAAATAGCAAAACAAGTACTGCAATTCAGATTATACCAAAACAAATTATACCTAAGCACCTGATTTCACCTGATGCAAATTTAATAGTTGCTGCAGCAGTGCCTAATGGTTCTACAGTTGCTTATGGTTCAGGATTTAATTCAAATGAAAATTTTATTATAGCTATTAAGCTAAATAACAATGCTACAAAAATACTTGGATCTGGAACTTCAAATGACTCAGGAGCATTTAAATTAGAGTCGACTCTTGATTTGGGGACAGGAATTTATACAATTATAGCCGAAGGAAGCCAAGGATCTTCAGCAAGTGCTCCACTTCTAATTTCTTTAGATAAATAATTAACTTAAATCCCTCATTTTCTTA
>CAZMBU010000135.1:0-3360 GCA_964564565.1 uncultured Dehalococcoidia bacterium
AAATTTTATGCTCATGAATCTTGTGGAAAATGCACTCCTTGCAGAGAAGGAACTCCTCGCATGACTGAATTGTTAGAAAATGTAAAAGAGAACCCTAATGATCAAAATAAGTTAGAAGAACTTTCTTTAATGGCAGAGACTATAAACACCGCATCATTATGCGGTCTAGGGCAAGCGGCAGGAAATCCTGTAATAAGTTATTTAAAATATTTTCACAAAAGGTAATAATTCATTCTATGGATAATATTAAAATTAAAATCGACGGACAAGAAATTTCAGTCCCTAAAGACTTTACTGTCCTAGATGCAATAAACCAAAGTAAACAATATATTTCACAATTATGTAAAGACAGTGATATGAAAGCTCTTGGCGCTTGCAGAACATGTATTGTACAAATTGAAGGAGTTAGAGGATTTCCAGCCTCATGTTCAACTCCAATTAATGAGGGGATGAGTATTAAAACTTCAGACCCAAAACTAAATGAAATAAGGAATAATGTTTTATCTTTAACAGCAGGTATGGTTAATAAAAACGGAGCTAATAAAGATTATAAAGATTTATCACAGGCAATAAATTTTTATAATGCTGATCACAATAAATTCCAACCAAGAAAAAGAGAAAAAACTGATACCAGTAATACTGTATTCGATATAGCCATGGAAGATTGTATATTGTGTGGCAGGTGTACAACAGGATGCCAGGAAGGAGCTCAATTTATTGGAGCTATTGATATGCTTGGCGCAGGTCAAAATACCAGGATAGGTACTTTCAATGACCAACCTTTGGCAGAATCTGTTTGTACAACCTGCGGACAATGTCTTTCAGTCTGCCCAACAGGCGCAATTAAAAAGAAGCCTGAACCAAAAAATATCGTAAAAAACGTAAATACTACCTGCCCTTATTGTGGAGTAGGATGTGGAATAAACATACAAGTAGATAATGAAAATAACATGGTAAATGTTTTAGATGATCCTAATAATAAATCTAGTTTGGGAATGCTGTGTGTAAAAGGAAGATTTGGATATAAATTTGTTCAACATAAAGACAGAATTAAAACTCCGCTTATAAAAAAGAACGGGATATTTGAAGAATCTACATGGGACGAAGCAATTGAATTAATAGCAGAAAAACTATCAAAATACATAGGTAATTCATTTGCAACTTTATGTTCAGCAAAAGCTACAAATGAAGATGGATATATACAACAAAAATTCTCTAGATTGGTTATGCAAAGCAACAATATAGATCATTGTACAAGATTGTGTCACTCCCCTTCTGTAGAAGCAATGCTAAAATCTTTAGGAAGTGGAGCAACAAGTAACTCATATATTGACTATGAAGAATCAGGATGCATGATTATTGCAGGTTCAGATGCAAACTCGAATCATCCTGTAGCCGCGTCGAGAAGAGCAGTTGTAGAAAAAGGTGCGAAATTAATCGTTATCAATCCGAGAAGGATTGAAATGTGTGATTATGCTGATTTATGGTTAAGACCTAAGCCTGGTACTGACGTAGCTCTTTTAAATGGAATAGCTAAAACTATTTTAGATGAAAATTTAGAAGATGAAATTTTCATAAAAAACAGAACTGAAGATTTTGAAAAATGGAAAAAAATAATAGATAAATATCCCGCAGAAAAGGTAGAAACTATCACAGGGGTAAAAGCCGAAGATATTAAACAGGCTGCAAGATATTATGCCAGGCCAAAATTTGGAGGATCTTGCCTTATTTGGGGTATGGGCATTACGCAACACACTAATGGTACAGCCAATGCTCATTCTCTTTTAAATCTCTCTTTATTAACTGGACAACTAGGTAAACCTGGTTCTGGCATTTCACCCTTAAGGGGCCAAAATAATGTTCAAGGATGTGGAGATTCAGGATGTCTTCCAAATTCTTTTTCAGGATATCAATTTATAGATAAAAACACGATAAATAAATTCAAAACAGCATGGGGTACTGATACCCTCCCAGAAAAACATGGTTATGTAGTTACAGACATGGTTAAAAAAATAGAAGAAGGTGTAGTTAAATCAATGTACATTACAGGAGAAAATCCTCTTTTGAGTGAACCTGATCTACATCATGCTGAAGATGTGTTTAAACAATTGGAATTTCTTGTTGTTCAAGATTTGTTTTTACATGAAACTGCACAAATTGCAGATGTAGTTTTGCCAGCTGCAAGTTTTGCTGAGAAAGATGGTACTTTTACAAATAGTGAAAGAAGAGTTCAAAGAGTTAGGAAAGCAATAAAACCAGTTGGTAATTCTAAAGCTGATTGGAAAATACTCCAAGAAATCGCAAATAAAATAATCAATAAATTATCTTTAAATATCAATAACCAATTTAATTATAGTAACCCATCAGAAATATGGGATGAAATGGCCTTATTAACCCCAAGCCTCAGCGGTATCAACTATAACAGACTAGATGTTGAAGGAGGAATTCAATGGCCATGCCCAGACGAATCACATCCTGGAACCAGATTTTTATATGAAAATGATTTCCCAAGAGGATCAAAAGCAAAATTCTATGGATATAAACAAGGACCAAGAGCAGATGAAATGCCTAATAGAAAATATCCATTAACTTTAATCACAGGTAGAATTCTTTATCACTGGCATGGAGGAACAATTACAAAAAGATCAGAATATTTATTATCAAAATCTCCTGAATTGGAGGTATCTCTAAATCCAAAGGATGGTAGTAAATTTGGGATAGATGATGGAGACTGGATTTCAGTTGAATCAAAAAGAGGAAGGCTCGAAGCTAGAGCGGCATTCACAGACAATATGGCAAATGGTGAAATTTTTGTACCATTTGTAAAATTGCAAGATCATGCTGCTAATTTTCTGACAAATCCTGCTGTAGATCCTGATTCAAAAATACCTGAATATAAAGTTTGTGCAGTAAAAATAGCAAAAGTTTAATATTATTCAACTTCAATTCGAAGTCTTTTATTACTTTTACCTTTGCTCTCATGGCCAATCATTTTGATATAACCTACCTCTGAAGTATTATGAACATGAGTTCCTCCATCAGCCTGTAAATCTAAACCTTCTATATCTACGATTCTTACAAATTCAATACCTTTTGGTAATAAATTAATTTTTGTACGTATTAAATCAGGTATTTGAAAAGCTTCTTCTCTTGGCAATTGATAAATTTTTATATTTCTGCTTTCAGAAACTTCTTTATTTATTTTTACTTCTACTTCTTTTGAAAAATCAGCAGACATTTCTTCTAACTCAAAATCCATTCTCCCTGCCAAGGGTTTCATATCGCCACCGGTAACTGAAGCTGAATAATCTCTCCAAACAACCCCACACAGAATATGCAAAGCAGTATGGGTTCTCATAA
>CAZMBU010000136.1:0-3353 GCA_964564565.1 uncultured Dehalococcoidia bacterium
TTATCCCAGAAAGGTTTGAAATCTGAAGCCAGGTCTGAAATCACAGGCATATTTCCTACAGGTTCAATTAATATTTTGTTATTTTTTTCTACTACAGAAAGTTTTGTTTTGCACACAAGTTTTGCTTGCCCATTTACCCGCATAGCGCATGATCCGCATATGGATGCTCTGCAAGCACATCTAAGAGATAAGGTCCCATCAATTTCTTCACGAATTTTAATTAATGCATCTAAAACTGTGAACCAATCTTCTACTTCAACGTCATAGATTTGGTTATAAGATTCACCGTTATTAATTTCGGGATCTTGTCTTTTAATTTCTATTTGAATGGTTTTTTTTGCTGTTTGTACCATTAATATTTCCTAATTTCAGGTTCCCATTTTGTAATATTTACGTCAGATGTATAAAATTGAACCTCTCCATCTATTTTTGCTACATGTGTATGTTTCAACCAATTTTTATCATCTCTTTCAGTAATATCTGTTCTGTAATGAGCCCCTCTGCTTTCTTTTCTATTTTCTGCTCCTATACACATTGTTAGAGCTACATCTAACATATATTTTAATTCAAGGTTGAAAATTAAATCAGTATTGAATATTTTCCCTTTATTATCTATCGATGTGTTCTCATATCGGTCTATTAAACTTAAAACTTTTTGTTTTGCTAACTCAATGCTTTGCGTATCTCTAAATACTCCTATACCAGAAGTCATTGCTTCACCCATTTCATTTCTTAATGTTGCTGACCTTTCTCCGTTTGATCTATTAATGATATTTTGTATTCTTTTTGTTTCGTTATTTAACTCATCTGTATTTTTTGAGATAGAATTTATTTGAGACGAATGCTCGATTGCAGCTCTAGCAGATCTTCTTCCAAAAACAATAGTGTCTAAAAGAGAATTTGCTCCCAATCTGTTCCCGCCATGTACACTTACGTTTGCACATTCCCCAGCTGCAAATAATCCAGGTACATCAGTTTGTCCCATAAAATCAGTTTTAACTCCTCCCATTATATAGTGCATTGTAGGTTTAACAGGAATTGGTTGTTCTGACAAATCAATTCCTCTAAATTCTGTAGCGACCTCTTGTAAATAGCCTAATCGTTCTTCTATTTTAGCTTTACCTAAATGCCTACAGTCTAGTAAAACACATCCATCTATACCTCTTCCTTCATTTATTTCTATCTGTTCTGCTCTAGAAACAACATCTCTTGAGGCTAGTTCAAGGTATTCAGGTGCATAATCTTCCATAAATCTCTCACCATTGGAATTCAAGAGATATGCTCCCTCTCCTCTTGCTCCTTCTGATAGCAATATCCCATTTCCTGCAAGTCCTGTAGGATGATATTGAATCATTTCCATATCCATTAAAGATGCTCCTGCGTTATATGCAAGGGCAAGGCCATCTCCAGTACATATTAAAGCATTTGTTGATGGTTCGAAAATTCTTCCCGCACCACCAGTAGCTAATATTACTGATTTTGCTTTGATGATTTCAAGTTTGCCTGAATGTATATCCATAGCAATCACACCTCTGCATTCTCCATCCTCTATTATCAATTTTGTAACAAACCATTCTTCATAAATTTGGGCTTTTTGTTTTACAGTTTGCTCGTAAAGAACATGAAGCATTGCAGATCCCGTAATTGCACCTACAAAAAAAGTTCTTGCTACAGATTGTCCGCCAAATCTTCTAGTCCCTAATCTTCCTTCTTCATCTCTACTGAAAATTACGCCCATGTGTTCAAGTTCAATTAAATTTTCACCCGCTTCTCTGCACATAATTTCAACTGCTTCTTGGTCAGCCAAATAATCACTTCCCTTTATAGTTGAAAGAGCATGGTCTTCCCAATCATCTCCTCTGTCAGTTAAGGCGGCATTTATTCCACCTTGTGCTGCGCATGAGTGAGATCTTACGGGATGTACTTTGGATAGAATAGCAGTGTTTTTACCTGCTTCAATACTTTCTAGGGCTGCTCTTAATCCAGCTAATCCAGCCCCAACTATTAAAATATCATGCTCGTACATCTGGCCTCATATTGAAAATATAAGATTAGAAATAATCAAAAATTATTCTATCATTTTTTTTATAAGCTATCTATTAAAAAAGATGAATTGTTGATTTTATATAGCTTGAGTTTGTATTTTATTTATTTTGCTTTCAATTGCATTTAGTAAATTATCAAATGAATCTTCAAATAATTTAACTCCATTTCCTTGCAAATTTTCAGTTATCTTACTTAAATCAATTCCAATTTCATTCAAAGTGGATAATTCTGATAATATTTTATTTTCATCCCATCCATTATAATTTTCAGGGTTACCAGTTTTGACAAATTTTTCAATTGTGTCTAGTGGGACAGTATTAACAGTATTTGGTGCAATTAATTTATCAATATAAAGACTATTACTGTAATTTGGATTTTTTGTACTAGTACTTCCCCATAAAGGTTTTTGTAAAGGTTTTTTGTTTTGATTAGGGAATTTTTTTAAGAAAGTTATGTAAGCAAGTCTTGAATTTGCAATTGCTATTTTTCCTAACAAATTATGATTTTCATCTTTGCTTTCCAATAAGTTATCTATTTCTGTATCAACACGACTAACAAAGAAAGATGCTACTGAGAATGGAAGAAGTTTTTGAGAATAATTTGCAGTTCCTTCTAAGAATGCGTTTGATACATTGTCATAGTGTCTTTGGTTAAACATTAATGTTGCATTAATGTTTAATCCCATTTTTGTTAGTATTTTGATAGCTTCAACACCCTCATCAGTTGCAGGTACTTTAATCATTATATTAGGCATATTGATTTTTTTGTATAAGTGCAAAGCTTGATCGATTGTTTCTTTTGTTTTGTAAGCTAGTTTTGGTGAAACTTCTATACTTGCATAACCATCCAGATAATTGGTATTTTCATAGGTATTTAGTAATAGTTCAGCTGCTTTTTTTATGTCATATATACTTAATTCTTCAAAAATTTCATAACTAGAAATTGTTGAATTTGATTTTAATAATTTGAGTATGTCATCGTCATAATCATTACTATCTGATATTGCTTTTTCAAATATTGATGGATTACTAGTTAATCCAGTAATTCCACTTTTTTTGATAAGTGTTTCCAGCTTGCCAGATTTAAGTAGACTTCTAGAGATAAAGTCTATCCACAATGATTGCTTGTTTTCCTGTAGAGTTTTAATATTTTTCATAAATTTATTTTAAATTTTTTAGATATTTATTTAAATAATTATTTAATAATATTCCTCGTGATGCTAAAAAAATTATATGCGATAACCATAGACCATAATACCCCCATAATTTAGTTAAAAAATATGTCAATAATAAAAATATAATTGTGGC
>CAZMBU010000137.1:0-3311 GCA_964564565.1 uncultured Dehalococcoidia bacterium
GTAGAGCAACGGCCTTTTAAGCCGTGGGTCGTGGGTTCGAATCCCACCCGGTTCATTCTTATATAAATTTTTTTAATATTTAACGTTTTTCTTTTATGTTCCCTATATACCATATACGGCTTTCAATTAATCCTCTGATGTAATTGATTTGGCCAATATGTTGCATTGTACCTGCAACCATTCTCATTGCCTCATAACCTTTTGTATTTTCAGTTTCAGGTATTATTTTGTTATAGTCATTTGATTGTTGATTATTATTAAAATACCGTAACATTTTTTTATGAACTGATTCATAATATTCTGTTAATACACTAAGTTTGATCGGAATTATTTTACTTACTTCTTTTGAAGTATGTCCAATTCCCAAATCTTTATCAGATGCTGGAAGATTATAACTCTTATACCATTGTTCTAATATCCAAATTTGATCTTCTCCTGATATTAAAGATATTCTTCTGTCAAATCCTCTTGTCATATGCCAAACTGTCCAGGCAATATTATTAGATTCTTTTCCTGGGCGTTTACAAACTTCCTCAAGGGTTAAATCTTCAAGGCATATATATAACATCTCTCTTACTCTATTCATACACATGATTATGTATTCATTTGTTTCCATTTTATGATGCCTTTGTATTAATCATTAAAAAGGTATTTATAAATTAGTTTTTTTTCTGCCATAATCAGCATAATCTTTACCTGGAATACCTAATATTTTAGCACCCACATTATCAATTAAGTGATCTACTGTTTCTTGTATATTTAGGTTTTTATCGTTCCAACTACTGTAGAAAGCAACATTTGATTTGCATAAAGCAGTTTTTACTTTTTCTCTGGCTTGATTCATATAATCAGGGTAGGGAGGATCATGTGCATCAGGATCCCCGTAGCTCATACCCATATCCCCAGGGCCCCATTCTGCAAATCCAATTCCAGGTACTGCAGCTATTTCATCTGCATTTTCCACGCAATATCTGTCTTCAATTTTCAATCCTAAAAGTATTTCGCCTTTTGGGTTTAATGGCCAAGGGTCAGCTAAATCAGTGTATTCTCTTTGTGTAACTCCCCAAATTTGTGATGGTTGTTTTTGTCCTCCCGAACCTCTTAATCCTTCAGGAAGAAACTCTCTTCCAAGCTTCTGATAAGGATATCTTGCTGTAGCTACGAAAGTTTTAACTGCTTCAACATCACGAGTATGTGTTTGTAAAACTCCATGAGCTCCCGTAGAAAGAACATGACGGGTTTGCCATGCATTAAAAAGCATCTCTTCTTTTGTCATACAATTTGAAGGTAAAGTACTTATTACAGTTGGCATTAAATATCCATCAGGAGTTGGTCCCCCCTCTTTTAAACCTTTCATAAATTGCGTTAACCCTACAATATCAAAGGCATGATGTTCAAATTCAATTAAAATTAAATCTGCCCAAGTTTGTGACATTTTTTTTCCTGCATAGTATGTTAATTCTTCAGCGCTAGTAGAATATACTGGTTGATTATTTTCTAATAAGTCTATAACTTTATTTATTCTTTTATTCATTAGATTTCCCCTTTGATTTCAGGTTCAGGGAGAGTCCCTAATATAGACTCTATCCATTTAGCTGCATTTAGCAATTTTTCTTCTTTAAATGGCGCACTAACTAATTGTAAGGATTGTGGTAACCCATTTTCAGATAAGCCTGCTGGTATAGCAATGCTAGGTAACCCGGTAAAAGTCCAAGGACTTTGAAATCTTGTATCACCAGTACGAGATAAATCCTTGGGTGGAAGTCCACTTGCAGTAGGCATGATGAGTACGTCGATAGATTTAAAGCTATTTATAAAAACTTTTCGCATATGGTTTCTGAATTCAAGTGCATCGATATATTTTGTAGCTTTCTGAGAAAATCCGGATTTTATATATTCTAAAGTAATAGGTTTATACTTTTTTGCATACTTTAAGTACAGAGGTTCATGCCATTGAGCCATTTCCGATTGTTGAACAATTCTATGAGCTTGAAATCCTGATTCAAAATCTATATTTGTGTTTAATTCTTCAATTACAGCTCCATTATCAGACAATGATTTTAAAGCATCAAGAGTTGATTGCTTTACTTGTTCATCTGACTCATTCATAAAATATTTACTTAAAAATCCTATCTTTGGTATAGAGTCATTTGAATTATTATTTATTTTAAATGAGTTTGCCTCAATTGAACTTTTATTATCATTGGGATCGTAACCTGCAATTGATTTTAAGATTAAACTTGCATCTTTCACATTTTTGCAAAGTATCCCAATTGTGTCACAACTGTCTGATTGTGGAATTACACCTGTGCGGCTTATAAGCCCATATGTTGGTTTTAATCCAACAATGCCATTATATGCGGCTGGGCGTAAAACAGATCCAACTGTCTGAGTTCCAAGTGCATAAGGGAGCATACGTGTTGCTACCGCTACTGCAGATCCAGTGCTTGATCCACCTGGAGTGCGATTTGAATCCCATGGGTTTATAGTTTCAGGAGGGTGGCCGTCTGCAAATTCTGTTGTAATTGTTTTTCCTAGCAATACCGCACCATTTTCATGAAGAAGTTTTACTACATGAGCATCGGAATCAGGGATTCTGCCCTTGTAAATTTCAGAACCGGCTTCTGTGAGTATGTTTTTGGTATCAAATATGTCTTTCAGTCCATATGGTATTCCTTCTAGATCAGAAAATGTTGATTGTTTATTTTCTTTTCTTCTTTTATCAGATTCAGCTGCTTGTTCAAATGCTTTTTCACGTGTGATTAAAGCAAAAGCCTTTACTGATGGTTCTGTGATTTTAATTTTATTTAGAAATTCTTTTGTAAGTTCTAATGATGATATTTTTTTGTTTATTAATAATTCAGAGAGTTCAGAAACAGTAAGATCATGTAAATTATTATCCATTAAATTATTTCCAAACTCTGGCAGCTATTTCATTAGCTTTGGTAATTATGTATTCTTCATCTAAGTTAAGAATTTTATGTTCTTTCATAATCCATTTCCCATCTACCATCACTGATTCAACATCATGATTTTGACCCATGTGCACCCAGTTAGATACTATATCAGTTTGTGGTGTTAAATGTGGTTGTAATAGGTTTACTATTATTAGATCTGCTTTACTTCCCTTATTTAAAGTACCAGCATCAGGAATACCTAGAGATTTATATCCATTATGAGTTGCCCATTTGTAAGCTTCATTTGGAGAAGGATTTCTTCCGTCGGTCATTCTTACACGTTCCATAAACATCCCTGTTCTCATAACGACAATCATATTTTCATCCATATTGTCTGATCCCATGACAATTTTA
>CAZMBU010000138.1:0-3300 GCA_964564565.1 uncultured Dehalococcoidia bacterium
ATTCATCTTCTATATTGAGTTTAATTTTTCCTCCATGTCAGATATTTTTTATTTACTTTAAGAAGATATGTATAAGTTGGATTAACAAATTGAGTTACCCTTGCTTCCAATATTTGTGCAAGTAACATAAATGCTTCTTTTTTATCAATTGAATATGATTCTTCCATCCACAATATCATTTCCTGCAATCCTAGTCTGAAAGCATCTTCAGCAGGTTTTCCTTGAGCAGTTGTCATTATATGGGTTTCATTCTCTATTCTTGGCCATGTCATACCTTTTGGTTTTTTTGAAGAATTACACTTTAATTTAACCGTGCCACCAGTTTCTATTCCACCACCACCGCAAATTTCTCCATCTCCTTGGATAGCATGCATATCTCCTATGTGTAAAAGTGCTCCATTATGAAAAACTGGTAACATAACTGTAGCTCCAGTTGTTATTTCCTGTATATCAAAATTTCCTCCCCATTCTGCTGCCCATCCGTTATGCTTTGTTTCTCTTTCAGGAGCAACACCTACTACTCCTAACATAGGGCTAGTAGGAATGGAAAGTTTTTCACTCCAAATAATTTTTCCTTCTGATATTTTACAGACTTTGAATACTTCACCTACATGTGATGGCCCAAGATATGATGGTAGAGCTCCTGTAGAGCCACTATATCTAGTCCATCCTATTTCAATAGGTTTAATTTCACCAATTTCAACGCTTAGCATTTCTCCTGCTTTGGCATTATTGATCCAAATGCATCCTGAGGAAGGATTTCCTCTGTCTGTTGGCATAGAATCACTTCTGTGCTGATTGTATATTTCTCTTAACTCTGTAGGAATAAGATCAGAATCGGGGCCTCTGTTCATTTGAGTTTCAACTTCAAACCACTCATTTTGATCTACTTCTTCTACAGGTTTATTATTTGGGGAATGCTCGAAATAAAGTATCTCTTTATTTATTTTTTTCATTATTTATTAAGTTTTAGTATTTATAAAGGATTCTATAACAGCGTTAAATTCTTCGGGATGTTCTCTGAATGCAGAATGACCAGCCCTGTTAAAAACATGCATACTTGCATTTTCGACATTAGGTAATATTAAGTTCAGGCAATCAACACCAATTGGATCCCATACAGCTGAAGGATCATTTAGTCCCCATACCACTAATGTTGGAGTCTGTAATCTACCTGCTCTTATCCATGCATGAGTTTCTTTTCTTCTGTTAGCTAAATCATCAACAAACATTTGTCTTAATTCTGCAAATTTTGAGACAGCTTCCTGATTTTTTGGCTGTTTAGAATATTCCATAATTCCTTCTATCCATTCATCAGTAATATGTTCGGTCCCAAAAGAATTTTGAGCTGCTGAATAAAATGTTCTTTCTTTGGGATCTTCTATTAATTTCGCTCTTTCTGCTACATCTTCATAAAAATTAAATGTATTCGGATTTGCCATTAAAGTAGCACTGTCGATGATAACTATAGATTTTGTTAGATTGGGATATTCTAGTGCCATTCGTGTTGCCATATAACCGCCTCTTGAATGACCAAGAATATGAGCATTTGAAATGTTTAATTTATTCATGAATCCTACTGCGTGTTTTACCTGAGCTCCCATTGTATAATCTTCATTGACTTTTGGGTTGTCAGTATAGCCTTGACCTAATTTGTCTAAGGCGTAAACATGATATTTTTTTGCAAGTTCATCAAAATTTAAAAACCAAATTTCAGCACTAGAAGCCATTCCTGGTTGTCCACCATGAATTAGTACCATTGGTTCTCCTTCACCTGCTTCGAAATATCGGGTATTTATTCCATCTATATCAATATATTTTGCTTGAGAATTATCCATATTATTTCTCCTATTTAATTTAGCTTTAAATTAATTAACACCATTATAAGTACATTACAAAATAAATAAAATGAATTGTTTGCAATTTTAGTTGATTAGAGCAATAAGAATATGTTTATAATCATTCAAAATAAATTCATTGGAAATTATTATGTCTAAAAGTGGATTATCTGCAATCTGGCACGATCAGGGAAAGAAATTTGAAATTGCTGAACTACCAACTATTGAAACTGAACATGATGCTATAAATATCAGAGTTGAAGCTACAAGTGTTTGTGGTTCTGATTTACATATATGGAGGGGTGATGGACGAAAAGAAGAAGAAGGTCCTAGGGATCCCTTTGTATTTGGACATGAGATGATGGGATCTGTCGCAGAAATTGGCAGGAATATAAAAACTGATTCTTTAAGAAAACCTTTAAAAGAAGGAGATAGAGTAGTCTATTCTTATTTTTTTCCATGTATGAAATGTTATAACTGTATAAGAGGTGAATTAGGGGGGTGTAAATTTAGAAGAGCTAATCCAACAATTGAAAATTGTAGCGGAGGCTTTGCTCAATATTACTACTTAAGAAACCCTCAATTTATATTTAAAATTCCTGATGAAATCAATAATGCTACTGCAGCACCTATTAATTGTGCTTTGGCACAGGTGATGGAAGCATTTCATATAGCTAAACCTAGATTTGGTGATAATGTTGTGATACAGGGCGCAGGAGGTTTAGGAATAAATGCAACTGCTATAGCATCTGATATGGGAGCTAATAAAGTTATAGTGATTGATGGGCAGAAACCTAGACTTGAATTAGCAAAATTGTGCGGTGCTACTGATATAATTGATATGAAAGAATATCCAACTGTTGAATCAAGAGTTGATAAAGTTAGAGAATTAACTAATGGGATAGGAGCTGATATAGTTATAGAACTTGTTGGTTTTCCCGCAGCAGTTGAAGAAGGGGTTCAGATGTGTAGGATGAGAGGAACATATCTTGAAGTTGGACATATTTCTCCAAATAGTATGGTTAATTTGGATGTGCAGAAATTAGTTGCCGAGCAAATAAGATTTTATGGAATACAGCACTATGATCCATGGATATTACCGAATGCTATAGACTTTTTAGTTAGAACTAAAGATAAATATCCTTTAACCAATGTTGTCTCACATGAATTTCCAATAACAGATATAGAAAACGCATTTAAAACAGCAGAATGGCTTGGTAATACCAAAGGAAGTGAAGTTACTAGAGCTATTGTTACACCATGAAGGAGAAAATTTAATGAATTTACCAATCAGGGAATTTGGAAAAACTGGAGAAGAAATCAGTCAACTTGGCATTGGATTGTCCGAAATAGGAAGAATAAGTGTTCAAGAATCAAAAAATATCGATAAATTATTAAACTCAGCCATTGATCTGGGGATTAATTTTTTTGACACAGCCCCATGTTACGGTAATAGTGAAGA
>CAZMBU010000139.1:0-3287 GCA_964564565.1 uncultured Dehalococcoidia bacterium
AATCTTCAAAAGTATTATTTAAAGGATCTATAATATCCTGAAATTCTCCATCTAATACCTTGTCAATATCATGGTTTGTAAATTTAGACCTGTGATCTGTAACTCTTTTTTGTGGAAAATTATATGTTCTTATTCTTTCTGATCTATCTCCTGATCCAACTTGATCTTTTCTGTCTTGAGCTCTTTCAGCTTCTTTTTTTCTTTTTTCCATATCATATATTCTTGCCTGCAAGACAGACATAGCTTTTTCTTTGTTCTTTAATTGGGATCTTTCATCCTGGCAAACTGATATAAATCCTGTAGGAATATGAGTTATTCTAATTGCTGTTGCCACTTTTTGTACATTTTGTCCCCCATTACCACTAGCATGAAATATATCTATGACTAAATCATTGTTATCTATAGTAATATTTATTTCATCAGGAATTGGTAAAACTGCCACTGTTGCTGCTGAAGTGTGTATTCTTCCACTAGATTCTGTAGTTGGTATTCTCTGGACTCTATGAACGCCACTTTCAAATTTTAGATTTTTATATACATTTGTTCCTAGGAGTTCAAATATTATTTCTTTGACACCACCCAACCCAGTCAAATTAGAATTTAAAATATTGGTTTTCCAGGAATTTCTTTGTGCAAATCTTGTATACATTCTATATAAATTTTGAGCAAATAATGAAGCTTCATCTCCGCCTGTCCCTGCTCTGATTTCCATAATTACATTGCTTTTATCATCTTTGTCCGATTCAAACAGTTTTTGCATAAGTTGTTTTCGCAATTGATTTACTTTGAGTCCAATTTCTTCTAACTCTTCTTGTGCTAATTCTTTTAGCTCATTTGATTCAGGGTCATTTATTATAATCTCTAATTCAGATTTTTGAGAAATATATTTTTTGTATTCGTTTGATATGTCAGCAATTTTTTTTAATTCTGAATATTTTTCATATATGCTTTTGTTTTGTTCAAAATTGTTTGAAGCATTCTCAGATATATTCTTTTCTATTGCATTAAATTCTTTTAAAATTTCATTTATTTTTATATTTATTTTCGATTCATTCATATTATTTATTTTGATTCATTAAATCAATTAATTCTTTTTCAGTTATATCTTTTTGATCTCCGGTATTTAATTCTTTATAAGTAATATAATTTAATTTTTCTTTCGGGTCACCAATAATAACAATTGTTGAAAATTTTAAATTATTTCCGTATCTCATATTTGCTTTTAAACTTCTGGAGGATAATGCCAACTCTGATTTTATATTATTTTTCCTGGCAATGAGATTAAATTCTATGGCTTTCGATTTTGATATATCAGTTAAGTATGCGAACAATATAGATGTTTTTTCATTTTGCGGTAAGCTGATTTCGTTGTTGATTATTTCATTTATAACTCTTTCAACACCCATACCAAAACCTACCCCTGGGGTTTTGTTTCCGCCAATTTTTTCAATTAATCCATTATATCTCCCTCCCCCAACTATTGCATTTTGCCTTTTATCTTTATCTGAAATTATTTCGAACACAGTATGAGTATAATAATCTAACCCTCTTACAAGGTTAGTGTTAATATGATAATCAATTTCAGCTAATTCAAGATATTTTTTTACATTTTCAAAATGTTTCAAATTTTTTTCTGAAAGAAAATCCATTATATTTGGAGAATTATTTATTTGGTTTTTACAATCTACATTTTTGCAGTCTAAAATTCTTAAAGCATTAGTTAAAATTCTTTTATTACAATCGGCGCAATTATTTTTAGCCCACCCAGAATCTTTATAATATTTATGCAGTGCTGTTATAAATTGTTTTCTGTCTGTAATATCTCCAATTGAATTTATAGATAAATTTATATTTGATAAGCCTATTTTTTTCAATAATATCCAGGCAAAGGATATGATTTCAGCGTCTAATTCAGGATCATGACTTCCTATGGTTTCTATACCAAATTGATGATGTTCTCTTAATCTTCCAGATTGGGGGCGTTCATACCTGAAAATGGAAGTGAAGTAATATAATTTGATCGGTTGAGGTTGATTAAACATTCCATTTTCAATGTATGATCTACATACAGAGGCTGTCCCTTCGGGTTGCAGTGTAATATTGTTTTCTCCTCTATCTACAAATGAATATGTTTCTTTTGTTACTATATCTGTTTCTAGCCCAATTCCTCTCAGAAATAAGTCTGTTGATTCAAAGGTTGGTGTGTCAATTCTTTTGAATCCAAAAATATTGGCAAGATCAAATGCATGGGTTTTAAAATATTCCCAATACTTTTGATCGTTCGGTAGTATATCCTTAGTTCCTCTTATTGATTTGAACATTTATATATAGTTCCTATTTTTATTTTAAATGTTATGATTATAAATGTTAGTTATAAGATATTTTTTATTCAAGTGGTACTTGGTTCTATAGATGGTAATCACTAATTTAGATAACCAATATAAAAATTTTAAAAAAATAGCAAAATCATATCTTAATTCTGAACAATGGACTGTTGTTGAAAATGCATATAATTTTGCTAATAATGCTCATGGAAATCAAAAAAGGCTAACTGGTGACAAATTCATTACCCATCCACTTGAAACTGCAAAATATTTAGCTGAATTACATTTAGATCATAATACTTTAGCAGCAGGGCTTTTGCATGATGTTATAGAAGATTGTGATGTGACTCCAAACGATTTAATTGATTCGTTTGGTGAAGAAATCTCTTCTTTAGTTGAAGGCGTAACAAAATTAACAGAAGTTGAAAATGTATCAGAAATCAGATGGGAAGAAAATATTCAAACACATTCTATTCTTGAAGCTCAAACTTTAAGGAAAATGCTTATGACTGTAGCTGAAGATATTAGAGTGGTTTTAATTAAACTTAGTGACCGTTTACATAATATGGAAACTATTGATCCTTTACCAGATGATAGGAAAATTAAATTTTCTAAGGAAACTATGGAAATTTATGCACCCTTAGCACATAGATTGGGTATGTGGGATTTCAAATGGAGATTAGAAGACTTAGCGTTTAGAAATTTAGATCCAGCAATGTTCAAAAGAGTTGCAAAATTAGTATTTACTAAAAGAAAAAATAGAGATGAATATATTCTGAATGCAATAAATTTACTTAAGAGTAAATTAAAAGAAGAGGGTATTGAAGCAGAAGTAAAAGGAAGATCTAAACATCTCTTTAGTATTTATAGGAAAATATTATTATATGAAAAAAAAAATAAAACAATTGATGAAATTTATGATTTGTTTGCTATTAGGGTAATAGTTCAAGATGTAAAAGATTG
>CAZMBU010000140.1:0-3281 GCA_964564565.1 uncultured Dehalococcoidia bacterium
AAAACTGATTTAATGAAATTTATTCAAATATCTGAAAATAAAAATTGGTACTGGAAAATAAAAGCCGTGAAAAATTATAAAGTTCATGAAAATTTATTAAATTTATACTTTGACCATCAAAGTCAAATAGATATGTTAAAAGTAGAAATAAACAAACCTGAAAGTATTCAATTAGCAAAATCTGCAACTGTATCAATATGGGGAAAAGAATTATCGTTAAATCTAAAATTAACAAATAATAATAAGGAAACTGAAAACAAATCAAATGAAATTGATAATAAGGCATTATTTTTGTCTGAAGCATCAAAATATGGAAAACTAATATCTTTAAAGGAGATTAAAAATGAATCCTAAAAACCTTAAAAATGCTTTCCAAATGAGAAATCAAATGAAGCAAATACAAAAAAAATTAAAACAAACCACAGTCACACAAAATAACAAATCAGATACAATTTCTGTAACCGTAGATGGGACTTTTAAAATAAAAGAAATAAAATTAAATTTAGAAAATCAGGATCCTAAACTGATAAAAAATCTGCAAAACGATCTTGCTGACACAATTAACAAAGCTATTGAAAAATCACAAAAAAATGCAAATGCACAACTTGGTTCAATAAGTAATTTATTAGGAATGTAATTTGAATAATAAAAATATTTCAATCTCGTCTGTGATATCTGATTTAATAAGTCATCTTAATCAACTCCCTGGAATTGGCCCTAAAACTGCTGAAAGATTGGCATTTCATATTATAAAATCACCTGAAAATAAGATAACCTCTTTAGCAGACAGCTTAATCAAATCAAAACAAAAATTATCTTTTTGTAATAATTGTTTTATAGTCACAGAGATAAATCCTTGTAATATTTGTATTAATGAAATGAGAGATCAAAAATCAATCTGCATAGTACAAGATTCTATTGATGCTTATGCTATAGAAAGCACCAATAGTTATAATGGCTCTTATCATATTCTCAATGGATACATATCTCCAATTAATGGTATCGGGCCAAATGAACTAACTATTTCATCATTAATAAAAAGAATTGAGAGAAAGCCACCAACTGAAATTATTTTAGCAACAAATCCCACTATTGAAGGTGATGCAACTGCTACTTATATCACTAATCAAATCAAAACAAAAAATATCAAAATTTCAAGACTTGCTATAGGAATTCCATTTGGTGGAGATTTAGATTACACAGATCAAAAAACTCTTACTCAAGCTTTTAATTCTAGGCAAATAATCTAGTAATACAATTACTTTGCTGAATTATGTAAAATAATACAATGCAAAACAGGCAATATTTAAATTTTGAAGGTATCACAATATCATCATATGAATACGGCGAATTCGATAAAATTTTCAATATACTAAGCCCAGATAAGGGAATAATCACAGCTATAATTAAAAGAATAAGAAAAACATCTAATAATAATTTTGATTATATAGATATATTTCAAAAAATGAATTTCAAAGCTTCTCTTACTGACAATTTTTGCATAATTTACGAAGCTAAATCCGTTCAATCATGGTTTGAAAGACCAATCAAATTAACCAATTTAACCTCAGGCAATATTATTGCAGAATTAACTATAAATTTTAATTCTATTAACGAAAATAACAATTATATATATCATTTAGTAAGTAAATGTTTGCAATGGATATCAAATGATATATTTATTTTTTCTCTAGTTTATTTTCAAATTAAATTATTACTAGCAGAAGGAATATTTCCGGAAATTGAGATATGTTTAAAATGTAATAATAAAATTAAACCAGGTAATTATCTCTTAAATTTAATGGAAAGCGGAATTTTTTGTAATGATTGCTCAGCAAAAACAAAATTTTCAAACTTGAAGTTATTAGAACAAGAAATCAGATTATTAAAACACATAAAAAATACAGAATATGATAACAACTTAAATCTTAATAATATAATTACGCAAAAAACAGATCTAAATTTATATAAAAAACTATCAACATATATAAAGTTCTATACTAATAAAGAATTAAAATCTGAAAAAATACTATTCTCTTCGCTAAACAAGTAAGAATATTATAAATATAAAATCTGTTGAATGAAGAGAATGGTTATGCTAGACTCTCTTATGCCACGAAAATTTCGTGGTAAATTTTATTGTGGGAGAAAAAAATAGCAAAAGATTACTTCATAAATGAAGGAATAAAATCCGATAGAGTTTTAGTCATTGATGAAACCGGAAAGCAAATGGGGGTTTTACTCACTAAAGACGCTGTTAAACATGCACTTCTAAGGTCCTTAGATCTCGTAGAAGTATCTCCAGGCGCTGAGCCACCGGTCTGCAAAATAATGGACTATGGCAAACATAGGTATCAGCTTACAAGAAAAGAAAGAAATGCCAAAAAACAAAGTAAAGTAAAAGCATCTATACAAAAAACTAAAGAAGTTAAATTTAAAACAAGAACAGGAGAGAATGAATTAGATTGGAAAATAAAACAAGTCAAAAAATTTCTATCTAAAGGTAATAAAGTAAAAATAACAGTCATGTTTAGAGGAAGAGAGATTACTCATCCTGAGCTTGGAATGAACGTATTAAAAATTGTTAGAGATTCTCTTTTAGATGAAGCAATACTAGAATCCCCTCCTGGATTAAGTGGCAATATTCTATCAATGACTTTAATGCCAGCATAAATAAAATTAATAAAGGATAAAAATATGCCCAAAATGAAAACACACAAAGGTGCATCATCAAGAATAAAAGTAAGTGGTAGTGGCAAACTTCTTAGAATGAAGGGCAACAGTAGTCATTTAAAGAGGAAAAAATCACAAAAAGTAAAAAGAACTTATCATGATACTGTAAGCGTTCATAAAGCAGATGTTAAACGATTAAAAAAATTAATTTAATTATTCCAAACCGGAGAATAAATTGACCAGGATTAAAAGAGGAACAAATAAAAAACGATCACATAAAAAAATTCTAAATCTTGCAAAAGGTCACAGAGGTTCAAGAAATAATTTATTTAGACAGGCTAACGAATCTGTTTTACATGCCTTAATGTATAACTATATACATAATAAGACTAAAAAAAGAAATTTCAGAAGACTTTGGAATGTGAGAATAAATGCTGCAGCAAGAGAACATGGCCTTACATATAGTGTTTTCATTTCAGGATTAAAGAAATCAGGTATTGAAATTGACAGAAAAACACTTTCTGACATGGCTATAAATGAACCAGTTGGATTCGAGCAATTAGTAGAAAAAGTTAAATCATCAATAAATTAATTTAATATATTCTTTA
>CAZMBU010000141.1:0-3265 GCA_964564565.1 uncultured Dehalococcoidia bacterium
GAGCATTTTCTATTGTTTTTGTTATCATTTTGTTTTCTATTGGAATATCGTCTTCAAGTCCCGCCCATTCCATAAAGTTTTTAATTCTTTCTCCGCCAAATCTTGTCATTAATTCATCTTCTAATGAAACATAGAATCTTGTACTTCCAGGATCACCCTGCCTGCCGGATCTTCCTCTTAATTGGTTGTCTATTCTTCTAGCTTCATGTCTCTCAGTTCCAATAACATATAAACCATGTAAATTAATTATTTCATCATGTTGATTTTGCCATATATCATTTTCACTTACATCTGAGCCTCCAAGTATAATATCAGTGCCTCTGCCAGCCATATTGGTAGCTACAGTGACAGCATTAATTTTGCCAGCTTCAGCTATTATCAATGCTTCTTTTTCATGATTTTTAGCATTTAAAACTTGATGAGGAATTTTAATATTTTTTAATAATTTACTTATATGTTCTGATTTTTCTATACTTGTTGTTCCGATTAGTATTGGCCTACCTGTGGCATGTGTATTTTCCACATCTTTTATTACTGCTTTATATTTTGATTTTTCTGTTTTAAATACAAAATCTGTAAAATCTTTTCTTACGTTTAGTTTATTGGTTGGGATGCTAATGACTTCTATTCCATATATTTTTAATAATTCTTCAGCTTCTGTGGTAGCTGTCCCTGTCATTCCTGATAACTTTGTATACATTCTAAAATAATTTTGAAGCGTTATAGCTGCGTGAGTAATGCTTTCGCTTTGAATTGCTACTTTTTCTTTAGCTTCAATTGCTTGATGTAATCCATCTGAATATCTCCGTCCTGGCATTAATCTACCCGTAAATTCATCAACTAAAATAACTTTGTTGTCATTCACTACATAATCTTTGTTTTTTTCAAAAATAGCCTTGGCTTTTAAGGAATTTTCTAAGAAGTGCAATGATTTAACATTTTCTGTGTCATATAAATTCGATAATTTAAGTGTGCTTTCAACTTTGGATATTCCTTCTTCGGTTAAATATACAGATTTACTTTTTTCTTCAATTTCAAAATCTGAATTTAATATTAATCTGCTAGCTAGATTGGCAAATGATAAATAATCATTACTTTGTTGATTTGAAGATCCACTTATTATGAGAGGAGTTCTTGCTTCATCTATTAAAATATTGTCAACTTCATCTACTATAGCAAAATCAAGAGTTTGTTGAACTTTTTGAGATTCTTCGTAAATCATGTTATCTCTTAGATAATCAAACCCAAATTCACTGTTAGTTCCGTAAACAATATCACATTCATAAATTTCTTTTCTTTCTGATGCAAGAGGAATCATATTGTTGTTTTGATCCGTTGTTAATTTATATGATGATTGATTTTGTAAGTACCCAACACTTAATCCTAAAAAGTTAAATATTTTCCCCATCCACATAGCATCTCTTTTTGCTAAGTAATCATTTACTGTCACAATATGTACTTTATTATTGGATATGGCATTTAAATATGAAGGTAGAGTTGCAACTAAAGTTTTACCTTCTCCAGTTTTCATTTCTGCTATATTACCTTCATTTAAGGCTAAGCCTCCTAGTATTTGTACATCAAAATGCCTCATACTTAGTAATCTTTTTGACGTTTCTCTGACAAGTGAAAAACTTTTAATAATTAATTTTTCATCTGTGTGAGAATTGTTTGATGATGATAGTTTGTGAGAGTATTCAGATAATTCTTTATCAGATAAGGAGGTTAACTTACTTTCTTCCTCATTAATTTTTGTAAGGAGGTGCGAGTTATTGTTAAGAAATTTTTCATTATTGTCTGGGAAAATTTTTTTTATTAAATTGTTAATCATATTAAAAAAACTATATATTATCTTGTTTAAATAATTCACCTACCGATGAACCTTCATGTATTCTTTTTATTGCTTCCCCAAATAAGTTTGCAATAGAGACATTATTAAATTGAGTATTATTAGAATAATTTTGAGGCAATGAATCTGTTACAAAATATTTGTTAATATCTAATTTAGATAAATTTTCTATAGCATTTCCTGAAAATACTCCGTGAGTTGTTGCGCAATAAATATCTTTAACAAAATTACTTTTTAATACTTCCACTGTTGATTCTATTGTTCCACCTGTTCCTATTTCGTCGTCTACAATAAATGCATCTCTGCCTGCCACATCTCCAATTAAATTATGAGATTTTACTGTTTCGCTATTATCATTTCTAGCTTTATCGACTATAGCTATTGATGTCTTTAGAATTGTTGCAACTTCTCTTGCTATTTTTGCGCCACCCAGGTCAGTGGCAACCACCACAGAATTGTCTTTATCCTTCATAACAGATTTTAGTTTGGTTGCTAGAATTGAGCTTGCTGTTAGTTCGTCAACAGGTAAATTGAAAAACCCTTGAATTTGACCTGCATGTAAATCTAAAGTTAGAATTCTATCTGCACCTGAAATTGTGATTAAATCAGCAACCAATCTTGCAGTTATAGGAACTCTAGGCTGATCTTTTTTGTCAGTTCTTCCATAAGGAAAATAAGGAATGACAGCAGAAATTCTTCCTGCAGAAGCTCTTTTAGCTGCATCAATGAAAATTAATAATTCCATCAAATTGTCATTAACAGGTGTAGAAGCGGGTTGGATATTAAATACATCTTATACTCTTATGTTTACTAATATACGAACAAATGTATTGTCATTACTAAATTTAAATATCTCAGCTTTTCCTGGCTTGATATCTAGGTAGTTGCAAATTTTTTCTCCCAAACCTGGATGTGAAGTACCGGCAAAGATTTTTAATTCTCCATAAGCTCTGTTTACCATATAATTTCCAACTTAGAATTTTAAGTAATTATTATATTAAGTTAATTGAATTATAACATTTTATTTATAACACTCTCTATCTCAGTTGATAGATTAAATTATAAGAATTAAGATAGAAATGTAGTTATTATTTTTAGAGGATAATTAATGGAAGTTATTGAAAAAGTTTTTCCTAATACAACTGAGATTACTAGTTCCGGAAGATTGGAAATAGGGGGATGTGATGTGCAAAGTTTAGCACAAAAATATGGTACCCCTTTTTATTTATTTGATAGCGAACATATTGAGAATGTCTGTGATACTTATAATTCAGAATTTTCAAGTAGGTACCCAAACACACAGGTGGTTTATGGTTCTAAAGCATTTGCAAATAAATCAATATTTAAAATTATATTAGATAAAGGACTGGGTGCAGATGTTGTTTCAGGTGGTGAATTGGTTTTGGCAATTCAATG
>CAZMBU010000142.1:0-3213 GCA_964564565.1 uncultured Dehalococcoidia bacterium
TGAGGTTGGGTTAGGAACTCTACCTTGTGTTGGTTTTATTCCAAAAATTCCATTATAACTAGATGGAATTCTTATTGATCCTCCTGCATCCCCGCCCATAGCTATAGAACAAAAACCTGCTGCAATAGCACTTCCTGCACCTCCGCTTGACCCACCGGCTGTTTTCTTTGAATCCCAAGGAGTTCTGCAATGATCTTTTAATAAATTTTCCGTATGACCCATTAATCCAAATTCAGGGGTGTTTGTTTTTCCTAAAATTACAGGCCCATGTTTTTTGATACGTTTATATGGCAGAGCATCATAATTTGCTATGTTATCTTTTGTGAGTAAAGATCCAAAAGTGGTGGGCATTCCATTTATTGGAGTTAAATCTTTTATAGCTATTGGAAGCCCAAATAATTTTCCTATAAAATCATTATTCGAAATGCTTTCATCGCTCTTTTTAGCAGATTCTAAAGCATTTTTTTTATTTATGTATAGAAAAGAATTTAATTCGTCATCATATTTTTCAATTCTATCTAAATAGGCTTTTGTTAATTCGTAGGATGAGATTTGCTTACTATGTAATAGTTTGATCTGATCTTTTGCAGATTTAAAAATTATATCTTTCATTATATGTAACCTCTAAGATCTGCAGTGTGTATTACTCTATCTAAACCTAAAGATAAAGCAGACAATCTGAAACTGATATTTTTACTTTTGGCATTATCGTAGACATCTGCAAAAGCTTTTGTGATTATTTTTTGTAATTCAGAATTTACTCTTTCTATTTCCCATTGATGCTGGTATAAATTTTGAATCCATTCAAAATATGAAACTATTACTCCTCCTGAATTTACTAGTGTGTCAGGATAAGTATCAATTTGTTTAGATTCAAGAATTTTATCTGCTTGGGGTGTTACAGGGTGATTTGCAGCTTCGATGATAATTTTTGCTTTGATTTTATCTGCATTTTTTTCAGTTATAACTCTTTCTATAGCAGCCGGAATTAAAAAATCACATTTTGTAACAAGCAGTTCATCATTTGATATTTGTTCTACATTTTTGTATCCATCGAAAGTTTTGTTTGCGTGATAATGTTTTGTTAGGCTTGGAATATCGATTCCTTTATTTGATAATATTGCACCATTGACATTACTTAATCCTGTGATTTTATATCCTTTTTCAAAAGCAATCTGAGCTATCCAACTACCAACTTGCCCGAAGCCTTGAATAATTAAATTGGTATTTTTCGGGTTAATTTTTTGTTTTTTGCATATTTCATCAATTATAAAAACTGCGCCTCTTCCTGTAGATGAGTCTCTTCCGATAGACCCTCCTAATTCTACAGGTTTCCCAGTTACGATTGCCGGAGTATATCCGTGAATAGAACCATAAGCATCCATCATCCAAGCCATTGTCTGTGAGTTTGTACCTAAATCTGGTGCAGGTATATCTGTATTTGGGCCAAGGAATTTATCAATACTTAAAGTGTATCTTTTTGTTAAATTATATAATTCATTTTTTGACAAGCTATTTGGATCAACTTGTATACCGCCTTTTGCCCCTCCAAATGGTATGTCAACGAGGGCATTTTTCCATGTCATTAGTGATGATAATGCTTTAACTTCAGAATGATTAGCGTCAGGATGGAATCTGACCCCACCTTTATAAGGACCCCTTACTGCATTATGTTGTATTCTGTATCCTGAAAATACTTTAGTTTCCCCGTTGTCCATTTTTATAGGGCAGCTTACAACAATTTCTCTCCACGGGGTTGTTAGCATTTCTAAAATACCATCATTTACTTTGGTATTTATATATTTTGATGCTTCATTTAAACTTATGTTTACTTCTTCATAAGGGTTCATTTTATAGTATTATTTGTATATAAAATCTTAGGACACCGACTTTAAATCTTATGTGTTGAAATAAATTATTACAAGTACTAAAATAATAGTTAAATATATGTATGATAATAAAAGTGGGTCTAGCCCACTTTTGTTTTTTATAAATGTATTTATTTTATTTTATTTTATTTGATGTTATGAAAAGTAATTTTTTAATAGCTTTAACTCAGCTTGCAGCTGAAAGAAATTTAGACAGGGATACTATTTTATCTGCTGTTGAAGAAGCTTTGTCTTCAACTTTTAAAAAAGAGAGTTTAAAATCTGGGCATAATATCTCCGTAAAATTAGATACTGAAACGGGTGATTTCAATGTATATGTTGTTAAAAATATAGTTGAAGAAGTAATAGATAATTCAATAGAAATTTCTTTAAAAGACGCTAAAAAAATTAATTCTGATTCTGAAGTCGGAAATACCATATTAACTGGAAAATTAAATGAAGCTGGCGGAAGAATTGAAGCACAAACAGCAAAACAGGTTATTTTGCAAAGATTAAGAGAAGCTGAAAAAGATTTAATTTTCAATGAATTTCAAGGCAGAGAAGGTGAAATATTTGCTGTCACAGTTGTTCGAACTGATCAAAAAAAAGTTTATGTTGAAATGGGTAGAGCTGAAGCTTTATTACCTGTTAACGAACAAATGTATTCTGAAAGATACAGAGTAGGACAGAAATTTAGAGTTTTATTAAAAGCTTTAGCTGATACTCCAAGGGGTCCGGAATTGATTGTATCTAGAGCTGATACAATCTTATTGCAAAAATTATTTGAACAAGAAGTTCCGGAAATTGCAAATGGTTCTGTTGATATTATGTCTATAGCAAGGGAAGCTGGTAATAGAAGTAAAGTTTCTGTTGTTGCAAAACAAGAAGGCATTGATGCAGTTGGGTCATGTGTTGGACTTAGAGGAATAAGGATACAAAGTATTGTAAGTGAATTACAAGGTGAAAAAATAGATGTAGTTGAATGGAGTAATGATCCAAAAGTTTTAATTACAAGTTCATTAAATCCAGCCCAGGTAGCTAAGGTTGAGCTTGTTGAAGAAGAGAAAATTGCTATAGTTTGGGTACCAAATCAGCATCTTTCATTAGCAATTGGTAGAGAAGGACAAAATGCTAGACTGGCTGCTAAGATGACAGATTGGAAAATAGATATTAGAAGTCTAGAGCCTGAAGAAGCAAATGTAGAAGAAGATAATAACAAAGATAAAATATTTACACCAGGTCATGGAGAGGATGTATTTAGAAAACTTGAAGAAGAAGTAGCAGAAGAAGAAGTAGTAGAAGAGGAACCTGTAGCAGAAGAAGAAGAACCTGTAGTAGAAGTAGT
>CAZMBU010000143.1:0-3194 GCA_964564565.1 uncultured Dehalococcoidia bacterium
AATTTTTTCTCCAATTCCTTTTGTATTAGCTATTTCACAAACATTAATAGCAGTAACCAAATCCCATAAAGCTAAACCCTGAGATTCAAAAATTGTAATATCTTTATTGTTACGCTTAAATCTATCAGGGAATTTTAATACATCTGAAAAATTAATAATATTTCTCCACTGAATTAATCCTAAAGATTCAGGATAAATCAAATCACCACATTCCATTTTTGCCTGATCAATATCATCAACAAAAATCTTGTCTGCTTTTAAAATTGTTTTTGTATCTAACTCTCTTCTTAACGGATGATTAGATCCTGCTGCATTTATATGAACACCTGGTTCAATAACACTATTATTAATTACAGGAGTTTTAGAATTTGTTATCACAGAAATAATATCAATAGAATCAACTTCAGATTCAATGTTCACTATAGGAATTAATTTTGATTTCATTGCCGATGAATAATTATTAATAAAATTCATTCTATTTTCTTCTGATCTACTGTAAACATATATTTCATCCAATTCAAATACACTATCTAGTGCTAAGGCTTGGGTATAAGCTTGATAACCTGTGCCAATTAATAGAACTCTTTTTGAATCTTCTTTTGCTAAGTACTTACTTGCAACACCTGAAGCTGCCCCAGTTCTAAATTGCCCTAAAGCATTGGCTTCCATTATAGCAATCATTTCTCCATTTAAAGCGTTCATTATATGAAAGTAAAATTTTGTACCAGTATTACCTCCGGGAACATATACTTTCAATCCAGTTAAATTTTGTTTATCAATTCCGGCCGACATATAGTTTAAACTTGCTGAACCCACAGGCAATCTTTCGCGCGGTTTCGTGACAGCGTCTCCTGAAGCTATTAATTGAAAAGCTTCTTCTACAGAATCAAGTGCTAATTCCATAGTTATTATTTTTTTAATTTCTGTTTCTGTTAAATATAATGTCATAGTTTTTATTTTATATATTGAAAAAATGATTTAAAGGGCCGTGCCCTTTTCCAATTTCAACAGATGATTTAATAGCTGAATATACATATTTCTGACTATTAATCACACTATTTTTCATATCTACATCTTTTGCTAATTCTGCGGCAATAGCAGATGAGAAAGTACAACCGGTTCCATGAGTATTTTTTGTATGTATTCTTTTTTGTGGTAATTCAAGGATCATCCCTTTCTCCTGTTCAAAAAGTATATCTACAGGATCTCCAGTTAAATGTCCTCCTTTTAAAAGTAAATATTTAGGGCCTAATTTTAAAATATTTGTACTTGCTGCTATCATATCATCTCTATTAGAGATTTTAATTCCTGACAAAACTTCTGCTTCAGGTATATTAGGAGTAAGAATACTGCATACAGGTATCAAATTATTTTTCATATTAATTATTGCATCATCTGAAATTAGTTGATCTCCACTTTTTGCAATCATAACTGGATCCAAAACTATAGGAACTTTATCAACTTGTGATAGCAATTTGCTAATTAAATTTACAACTTCTGGATTTCCTAACATTCCTATTTTAACTGAATCTGGATAAATATCATTTATTAAAGTTTCAAATTGATTAATAATAATTTCATTACTCAAAATTTGCACATCTCTAACTTCTACGGTATTTTGAGCAGTTACTGCAGTTATTACACAAGTACCATAAACTCCCAAAGAGGCAAAAGTTTTTAAATCAGCCTGAATACCTGCTCCACCTCCAGAATCAGACCCTGCAATAGTCATAGCAATATTATTTTTTACCATTTTCTATACTCTTTAAAAATAATTTTTGACCTTCAAAATAATCTTGTTTGTTATTTAAATCAAGTTTAATTAATGGATCTTCAAATATAACTTCATTAACAGAATTATTGCTTAATATAAAATCTTTAATTGTTTTTTCTTTAGAAATAAATTTATTCATTTCATCTAGAACTTTACTACTCAAAATAACAGGATGGCCCCCTTTTAAAGAACCATCTTGCAAAATAAATTTGGGAATGGTTATCTCTTTACCTGATAGAAAATGGTTTTTTATTAATTGTTCTAAGATATATTTTGGCCTGGGCTGATCAATGGACATTAAAATAATATCATCAAGTTTAGATATAGCGCACAAACCTTTAATAATCGAAGAAGTTTTTCCACTTTTATAATTTGAATTCACTATTATATCAACATCATAATTTCTTATTTTTCTTATAATTTTTTCACTACAAAAACCTAAAACAATAGTTGGTTTTATATTCAAAGAATTTAAAATATCTATGTGGAATTCTATTAAAGATTTTCCATTCCATTCTAAAAGTGGTTTGGGTTCACCCATTCTAGAAGATAAACCAGCGGCTAATAATAACCCGCCAATCTTACTCATTAGATTTTACTTTTTGAAAGAGAATTATTAATTTTAGAAGTAACTTTAGACCAGACATTTTCAGGCATAGCCATTGGAAGTCCTGTTCCGCCTTCTTTAATCATTAACATTTCAGCAATAATACTAACAGCAATTTCATCAGGAGACCTACCCCTTAAATCTAAGCCAACAGGAGAACGTATCGCTCTTATTTTTTCTTCAGGAATTCCATTTTTAAGTAAATCTTCAAATATTAATACTGCTTTTCTCATACTTCCTACTATCCCTATATATTTTGCTTTTGTTTGAACAGCAGCCTGAGTAGCAACCAAATCATATCTATGTCCCCTAGTTGCAATAATAATGTAGGTATTTTCTGTAACAGGTAAACTTTTCAAAGCATTCTCAGGAATATCATTAACTATTCTTTCTGCATGTGGAAATCTATTGCTATTTGCAAATTCTTTTCTGTCATCAGTAATCCATACATTAAAATTCAGTTTATGGGCAATTGGGGCCAAGCTATTTGCAATATGACCACCTCCACAGATTAGTAATGTGGCAGGGGTTGTATAAATCTCAACATACCATTCATTGCCATCTTTAAGTTTAATACATTTACTAGAACGATTTGAAATAGTATTTTCAATATCTTCAGTTTCATTAATTAATTCATCATTCAAGATTTCTTCAGTATTTTCAAAATCAAAAGTTTTTTTAATTCCAATAGATAAATCTTTATTTTGAGTATTAACTAAAGTCAAAATACTTTTCCCACTATCTTTTCCATTTAAAGAATTTTGCAAAGATCTTAGATGTTCAATATTTTGATTTTCTGGAATTAATTTATCC
>CAZMBU010000144.1:0-252 GCA_964564565.1 uncultured Dehalococcoidia bacterium
TCTCAGGTTGCTAAGATGAGCAGAAAACGAGGCCGAATTATTTTAGTTGGTGTTACGGGTTTGAATCTTCGTAGAGATGATTTTTATAAAAAAGAAATTTCCTTTCAAGTATCTGCATCATATGGACCTGGTCGTTATGACAAATCTTATGAAGAAAAAGGACATGATTATCCAATAGGATTTGTAAGATGGACTGAGCAACGAAATTTTGAAGCAGTTCTTGATATGATGGCAGATGGCTCTCTTGATGTT
>CAZMBU010000144.1:262-3173 GCA_964564565.1 uncultured Dehalococcoidia bacterium
CATAGATATCTAATTGATGATGCTAAAGATGCTTATGAGTTATTAAATGAATCTTCTGCTTTAGGTATTTTATTAGAATATCCAGCTCAAGATAACTTGTCATTACTCAATCCAACTGTAGAGCTTAAGGATTCTGATATTAATATAAAATATAATTCATCAGACCCTATTGTTGGCTTTATTGGTGCTGGAAATTATGCGTCAGGTACTTTAATACCAGCATTTAAAAGTGCAAATGCACAATTAGATACTCTGATTACTAGTGGAGGAGTTTCAGCTGTCCACCATGGAAATAAATTAGGCTTTAAGTTAGCATCAACTGAATTAAATGAATTATGGAATAATGAAAATATTAATACAATTGCTATTGCAACTCGCCATAATTTGCATGCCGATCAAGTAATTTCAGCTATAAAATCTGGAAAAAATGTATTTGTTGAAAAACCGCTTGCTTTAACTTTAGAAGATTTAAATTTAATTGACTCTGCATTTTGTCAAATAAATAATAATCGAAAAGTTGCACTTAGACTAATGGTTGGTTTTAATAGGCGTTTTGCTCCCCATATAATAAAAATTAAATCTTTGCTAGAAGCTAAGAGTGAGCCAAAAATTGTAGTAATGACTATAAATGCAGGCTCAATTAGCAGTGATCATTGGGCCCAAGATATTCAAATTGGTGGTGGCCGAATAGTAGGAGAGGGGTGTCATTTTATTGATTTAATGCAATTCTTAATAGGAAATCCGATAAAGAATCATCATGCAATGATGATGGGTAACTCACCAGCAATAGATGTTAAAGATGATAAGGCCTCAATTAGTCTTTCATTTACAGATGGATCTTTTGGCACTATTCATTATTTTGCAAATGGTGGTAAGGTTTTTCCTAAAGAGCGTATTGAGGTATTTTGTGGAGATGCTGTCTTACAGCTTGATAATTTTAAAGTTTTAAAAGGATATGGATGGCCAAACTTTAATAAGATGAAGCTTATTAATCAGGATAAAGGGCAAAAAGCTTGCGCTTCAGCTTTTCTAGATTCAATTCGACGAGGTGAGCCCTCTCCTATACCCTATGATGAAATTATGGCAAACTCAAGAGTTTCAATTGAAGTAGCAAATGACCTTAGATTAGACAATTAAATAGTTCTAATGGCTGCTTTTGCTCGAAACCTTCTCAATTATTTTCATACAATACGTTATTTAAGACCTATACAAATCATTGGCAGGTTTAATCGCTATTTTAAATATAATAGAACAAATAATAACCCAGCAGAAGCTATTAGAACTAGTCAAGGAATCTGGATACTCCCTGCAAGGCGTTCACAACGAATGCTTAAAAAAAATGTTTTTCGTTTTTTAAATGAAATTCATGAAATAACTAAGGTAGAAGATTGGAATAACCCAGATTGGGAAAAGCTTTGGCTCTATAACTTACATTATTTTGATGATCTAACTTCGATTGGTGCAATAGATCGTGCAAATTTACATGATTCATTGATTAACCTATGGATTAAAGATAATCCTTTTGGGGAAGGAAATGGATGGGAGCCTTATACAATTTCTTTAAGAACTATTAACTGGATTAAATGGCATATATCTGGAAATAATTTAAATAACAATCAGATTCAATCTTTAACTATTCAAATCCGCTTTCTCACAAAAAATCTTGAAACTCATTTAATGGGGAATCATCTAATTGCTAATGCTAAGGCCTTAATTTTTTCGGGCCTTTTTTTTATTGGGAGTGAGGCAAATAAATGGTATGAAACTGGATGTAAAATTTTTGCAACTGAGATTTCTGAACAAACTCTAGATGATGGGGGAAATTTTGAACTTTCAACGATGTACCATTCAATAATTTTAGAGGATTTTCTGGATATATTAAATTTGCATCGTCTATTTGAGTGTAAACCGCCTGATGAAATAGAAGAGGTAATTACTAAAATGATTGCTTGGTTAGCAACAATGTGTCATCCTGACAATGAGATAAGTTTTTTTAATGATGCAGCTTTGGATAATACCCCCTCCATTAATGAATTATTTCGTTATTCTGAGCAATTAGGTTTTACTCGACCAATAAATACTCAAGGCATAGTTAATCTTGAGATGAGTGGATATTCAAGAGTCTCTTTACAAAATGCTGTATCAATTATTGATCGAGCTTCGGTTGGTCCAAGATACCTTCTTGGTCATGCACATGCAGATACTTTGAGTTTTGAGTTGTCTATTTTTGGTCAGCGAATGATTGTTAATTCTGGAACTTCCACATATAGGGAAGGCAGTGAACGTTTACGTCAACGCGGAACCTCTTCCCATTCAACTGTTGTTATTGATAATCAAAATTCAAGTGAAGTTTGGGCTAGCTTTAGAGTTGCCCGAAGAGCTAAAATTTTTAATGTTGAAACTTCAATAGATAATGAAAAAATATATCTATCAGCTCAGCATGATGGTTATAAGCGTTTGTCTGGATCACCTATTCATCATAGAAGTTGGGTTTTTTCGGAAGGCTTGATTGAAGTAATCGATCATATTTCTGGTAAAGGTATTCATGATATTGAAGTTATATTTCCACTTCACCCAACAATTAAGATAATTGATATTAAAAAAAGTCAAGTTGATTTAGGCATGTTTGAAGATAAAATAAAGATTCAATTTGATGGCGCTGGAAAACTCATAATTAATAAATCTACATATCATCCAGAATTTGGAGTATCTATTCCAAGTAACAAATTAGTATATCAACTGATTGGAAAACTTCCAGTCAAAGTAACTACAAGGATTAATTGGTGAAAAAAGTACTTATTGTATTCGGAACAAGACCAGAAGCAATAAAAATGGCTCCTGTGATCAAAGAATTAAGATTATTTTTTGATGTTAAGGTTTGTGTAACTGCTCAGCATCGAGATATGTTAGA
>CAZMBU010000145.1:0-3163 GCA_964564565.1 uncultured Dehalococcoidia bacterium
TTTTATCTACAATCCCGGAATCTATAGCCTTTAATATTAATTCGCCATCAGAAAGCTTTTCAAGCTCGAGATGCATTCCTGTTATAGCACACTTATATTCGTAGTAAGTTCCATCAGCAGATATAGTTTTTTTTGGCTCGCTGCCATCAGGACATGATGCCGTGAAACCTTGAGTTGAGAACAAGGATAGAATTAAAAGTAAGAATAGATTTCTCATAAATTAATATATTATTCTTAATAGTTGGACAAATTGTACTATTAAATTCACTAAAAATAAATACTAATTAAAAGCTAAATTTAAATTAGAAAATGTTGATTTCTATCTATTTTCATTTAATGTATTCTTTATTATCATAAGTTTGTTAGATTTGAATTCAGTGAAAAATTGCAGACATGGAATTACTGTTTTAAGCAGAAAAACGATTCGCTACTGTTGGAAGAATTTAATTGAATTCATATAATTTAAAATACCTCAATAGTAAAAGTTAGAGTGCTTGCCCTAAATATAAAACAATATTTTTGCTCGTACCTCTGAGGCCTTATTTTAAAAATTAGTCTAGCTGTTAAACCCAAAACTCCTCCACTGAATGATAGCTTTTTATGATTAACTTTAACTCCTTTGCCTAAATAATGCGTTTTAGTAATTTTTCTTTTTCTATATCACAAATATAATCTGCTGCGTCTCTTTTATACTTATCTACTCCTTGATACCCTTTAATTCTTTTATTACCGCATCCAATATTTAATTTCAATTTATCCACTTAAGTTAAGATCTCTTTTGAACTTGATATGTAAAGTATATCTTCTATTTGAGTAAAATGATATATTCTTAAGAACGGAAATTATTTCACCTTTTTCGTTAGTAAAAAAACCTTATAATTTATTCAATACTAGTCTGTTATTTTGAATGAATTAAGGGTGAAATAAGTGAATATTAATGGAAAAAGTTTAATACAGTCTTATTATGAATTACATCATATATCTGGCAATAGATTACAACAAAGTTTCATAGAGAAAGAAAGAGGAAAATTATTTTCTAGCTGGATTGGTACTAATAATAAAATCCTTGATTTGGGTGGAAGAGATGGAACTTTAACCAGATATTTTTCTGATAATAACAAGGTAATGATTGGTGATATAGATGATCAAGCACTAACCTATGCGAAAAAGGAGTATGGTGTTGAAACAAAAATTATTAATTTAAATGAGTCTCTACCATTTCCCAATAATAGTTTTGATGTTGTTGTTATGGCAGAGGTTTTAGAGCATTTACCGTACCCTAAAATTACTCTAGGTGAAATTAAACGTATCTTAATTAAAAATGGAAAGTTTATTGGAAATCTTCCTCTAGCGTATCACTTAAAAGATCGTTATCAAATTTTAAGAGGTAAGAAGTTATTAATTTCAGGTGACCCAACCCATTTACAGTTTTTATCATATGAAGATGTGAAAAAATTGTTGTCAGATTTTTTTGAAATCGAAGAAATTGAAATACTCAAAGGTGGGAAAAAGAAATCAAAATTATTTCCAAAATTATTTGCTCGCAATATTGCATTTAGGTGTGTCTCAAAGAGTTAAATTAATTAGGATTTTTGAGTGTAATCTTTTAATGTCAGTCGGTACTTATTTTTGCCATTTATTTTATTAATTAACACGGGTACATAATTATGTTCCTTAGAAAAATTGATAATCAACCTTAGTTCTGGACATGCAATTCTAATAGTTTCAAATTCCTTATGGTCAATAATTATAGTTTCAAGACCTTCTACATTAAATTCTCTTTGATTTACTCCTTTCTTATCAACTATCTGGTAAGAAAAAACTTTTTTATCTGAATTTTTTTGAATATCTTCAGCTATATTAATATATATGCTAAGTGCATCAACTATATGTGCATTACCTTTTTCTGGTTCCACAAGAATCTTAATTAATTCTTCTTTGTTTGCAAGATCTTTTTCATAGCTTGGTACAGTGGGATCAAAGGCCTTACTGCCACCAAATTCTATTTTATCGGCATATCCAGAATCTATAGCTTGAAGTATTAATTGGGAATCAGCGAGTTTCTCAAGTTCAGCCGCCTCTTCATCAACAGATTTGATCTCCCAAATTATTTCATTATTCAAAGAGACATATCCCTCATTAGGATTAATATTTACTTCATAATTATCACTAATTAAGTTATCTATTTTTTCAGTAATTTTGTAATAATTACCAATTAATTTATCATTTTCTATTAAGCCAATACTTGTTTCATCTACGGCATAATCATGTATGGTGCGCCATAATTTATCAGTAATAGCTTTACTGTTAAATACATATACATTATTGGTTAATAGTAGCTCATATTTAGCACTACCAAATTTAATATAACCTAAGTCGGTTTCTGTAAATAAGTTATAACTTGCTGAATAAGAAGATATTGAATAAACAGGTAATGTATATAGCAAGATACAAAAAACAAGAAATCTTTTCATATTGGCTTTAATTAAAGAATATTAATAATTAGACTTAATTCTCAACCAAAGTATACATTAAAAGAATATTTCTTTTCATAGTTAGATATATACTAAAATTACAGCATGATAAGTAAATGTCTTTTTCCTGCGGCGGGGTATGGAACTCGATTTCTACCTGCCACTAAAGCAGTACCTAAAGAAATGCTTCCAATAATTACTAAGCCTTTATTACAATACGGTGTTGAAGAAGCTCTTAATGCTGGCATGACTCAAATGGCTATTGTGACTGGGAGAGGCAAGCGAGCTATTGAAGACCATTTTGATAATTCATTTGAACTTGAATCTCAGCTAAGCGGTACTTCAAAAGAACACTATCTGAAAGAAATACAATCAATGATTGAGAAAGCCACCTTTACTTATGTCCGTCAGCGACAAATGCTTGGATTAGGTCATGCTATTCTTACAGGTGAATCTCTAATTGGAGATGAACCTTTTGCTGTAATTTTAGCAGATGATTTATGCGAGAACGACTCAGATGGAGTAATTTCACAAATGAATAAAATTTATAATAAATACAAATGTTCAATAATAGCCATTGAGGAAATTCCATCCACTGAAATAGAAAGGTATGGGGTTATTTGTGGTGATTTAATTGATGGTACAAATAACACTTATAGAGTAACTAATATGATTGAAAAGCCAAATTC
>CAZMBU010000146.1:0-3121 GCA_964564565.1 uncultured Dehalococcoidia bacterium
TTTAACAGGTGCAATTTCAATAGCACTAGGTAATGAATATACAGGTTTATTTGGAAACGATCAAAAATTTATTAATGAATTTTTAAACTGCGCTGAAAACACAGGGGAAAAATTTTGGCAATTACCAGTTGACGATAATTATAGTAAATTATATAAAAACTCAATTGCTGATATTGAAAATGTTGGTGGAAGGGAAGCAGGATCTATTACAGGTGCTATGATTATTGGAGAATTTGCAGGAAAAGCATCTTGGATACATTTAGATATTGCAAGTACTGGAACATCACCAAAAGATGATGGGTATAATCCAAAAGGACCAACAGGCATTAGTGTTAGGACTATTTTAAATTTATTAACAAATTCTTAATTTTTTATCAAATTAAAGATAATTTAGTTGACACAGCTATTAGTAAATCTGTTATGATTCTATAACGTTTCAACGTACCAAACTTTATGTAAAACTATACATAAATTAATCTTGATTAGGAGGATGAACAGCTAACATGGATGAAAAATGGACATTTATCACTAATCATGGTCTAGTATTAAGCCATATAGCTCAAAATCCAAAAATTACAGCAAGAGAAATCGCTTTAACAGTTGGTATTACTGAAAGAACAACCCATAAAATAATTACCGATCTTGAACAATCAAATTATATTTCAAAAACACGTATTGGGCGCCGAAATATATATGAAGTAAATTTCCGAAATCATCTAAGGCATCATTCTAAAAAAGATATTGAAGTATCCACAATTCTACAAGCTTTAAATGTAAAGTTTGATGAAGATTCAAATGACACCAAATTTGCTAGTGCATAAATAATTAACTTTTTGAAATCTTTATTATCAAGCTCTTAATATTCTTGATCCTTTAATGAAATATATGTTAAAATCCTTTTTCGTGGTGGGCGTGGTAGAGTGGTTAATACGCCCGGTTGTGGCCCGGGAGAGCGAGGGTTCGATTCCCTCCGTCCACCCCAATTACCTAATTTGTCTAACAATTTCTCATCCCAAAATTCTATAAATATATACTATAATGATTAAAGTGCGCCTGTAGCTCAGGGGACAGAGCAGCTGACTTCGGATCAGCGGGTCGTAGGTTCGAATCCTACCAGGCGTGCCATAAATATAGATAATGGATAAATATGGATAACAAAATACAAAAAGAATTAGCATCAAATGGAATTCTTCGTGCAGCTATAAACATGTCAAATTTTCTTTTGGTTACAGATAAAACTAAAGATGGTACACCTATAGGGGTATCCCCAGATATGGCAAAAAAATTAGCAAATAAATTAAATTTACAATTGAAACTTATTCCTTACGATACTCCTGGCGAAATTGCAGATTCTGCTGAAAATAATGAATGGGATATATGCAATATAGGAGCTGAGCCACAGCGAGCAGAAAAAATTCATTTCAGTGCTGCCTATGCTGAAATACAGGCAACTTATTTGATACAGCCAAATTCAAAATTACAGAATATCTCTGATGTAGATAAAATTGGGAATAAAATTGCTGTAGCTAGCAAAACTGCATATGGGTTATGGCTTGAACGCAATATACATAATGCTGAATTAATACAAGTTGAAGGAACAGATAGCTCATTTGATGTATTTTCAAATGAAAATTTAGATGCATTAGCAGGATTACGGCCTGCATTAATAGATGACGTTAAGAAAATATCAGGAGCAAAGATATTAGAAGGGCAATTTATGTCTGTTCAACAGGCAGTTGGAACATCTGTCAAAAACATACATGCATCATTATATATTGCTGAATTTGTTGAAGAAATGAAAAAAACTGGTTTCGTACAAGAGTTAATAAACAAACATAATGTTAGTGGCAGGTTATCAGTAGCAAACTTATCTTAGCAGGAATATATCAGCCAAAAATCCATAAAGATTATATATTCCTGCTAATTAATTATCACCATAACATAGAACAAATGTTCTAGTCAATATTTAATTTATAATAGAATTTACTTTTTCTGGGTTTAAATCATTTAATATATGATTTACTAAATTGAGTCCATTACTATAATCATTTAAATCTATTACACTATTATGTGAATGAAGATAACGTGTGGGAATACCAAGATTAATTGATGGTATTCCTTGACGTGATTTTTGATACATAGCTCCATCTTCTCCATATCCAGACAATACTTCATACTGTAGATTAATATCATTACCTGCTGCAATTGTTTCAATATAATTCTGAAGGTATTTATTTGGAAGCATAGAGCTGTCATGTAAAAATATAGAAGGTCCTAATCCCAGTTCTTCCTGTGATTCATCTTTTGTCATATATGAAAAATCACCAGCAACGCCTACCTCTCGATTAATACATATATCAGAATTTGTTACATAAGCCGAAGTCATTGCGCCTCTGAGTCCAATTTCTTCTTGTGTTGTGAAAACAAAATTCAAATTATATGGAAGAGTTATATCATCTACTTTTTTTGCAAGATCTATCAACATTGCACATCCAATTCTGTCATCCCAAGCTTTTCCTAATAATCGATCATTTTTCAATTCTACAACCTTGCTGTATGGCGCAATAGGATTACCGGGTTTGATACCAATATCAATAGCATCATTTTTATTCTTTGCCCCAATATCAATAAATAATTCGTTATTAGTTTTATAAAAACCTCTTTTCTCTTCTGGTGTCATTACATGTATTGTTTTAATTCCTGATATACCAATAATATCTTTATTATCAGTTCTTATTATCCATCTCTGGTTTATCATGGCCTGAGATAGCCAACCACCTAAGTTCTGGACTTTGATAAAACCATTATCATCAATATATTTAACTAAATATCCAATTTCGTCCATATGAGCAACTAAGGATATGACTGGTAAAGATGAATCGTTTTGTTTAGAAAATATAACTGACCCAAGACCATCTTCAGTCTTCTTAAACGAATTTAAAGAATTAAATTCGTTAGAAATTATGGTATTTACTTCTTCTTCAAATCCTGAAGGTCCGAAAGCTTCTGACAATTGTTTTAGGATATTTAAATTATTCATTATACTCACTTTTAAAATTTACAAATGATTATAAATCTTATACCATACGAAATAAACTTAAAAGTAAAGTAAAATAACCGA